>JAYUAV010000260.1:0-4656 GCA_043741175.1 Verrucomicrobiota bacterium | reverse complement strand
CATGACCCACGCCTGACCGCGCGTCCAGGTGGAGAACGGCGTGTAACCTTGCTGCGTACTCGGACAGCGATAGACGCCGTTGTTGAGATTGAAAATGGATTCGTGAACGACCCGACCGCTCACGTCGTAGGCATCGCGGCCTTTGCCGAAATAGACATTGAACTGCGCCGTGGCCTCGGCGTGTTGCAGCGCACGATGGAGCAGGTTGATCTTGGAATCCTGCTCGCCCATCAAGCGATGGCCAAGCTGATGACTCACTACCAACGCGCGCATCGAGCGGATGGTGTCGCTGAACAGCGAGTGCGGTCCGTTGAAGGAATAGATGTAACCCAGCTCCGGCGTGAGTTGCGTCCAGCGCGCCGCCTGAACTGCGCCGGTCAACTTGAGCGCGAGTTCGTAAAAATTCAGCTCCCACTCGTTGGCGGGGATGCGCCCTTCGCACATCAAGCGATGCAGGTTGCCGTAGGTGCTGACGTTGTTGAACCCGTGATCATGCACGCCAAAATGCGAGACATGACTCGCCATGCACTCGACCGTCTTGCCGCGACCAATGGCGAGAAATTCTTTGCCGCCCGTGGCGTCGAACTGAAGGATTGCCGAGCCGAACTGAAATCCTTGCGTCCACTCCGTCCAGCCGCGCGAGGTGTATTTCCCTTCCACCGTGAACACCGGCGTGCCATCAGCGGGCTTCCAAGTGCGCTCGATGTTGCGGATTTTTTCTGCGGATAACGAGAACAGACGCTCCACTTGCGGGAGCAGGTTGGTAGGTTTGAGCGAGGAATCAATTTTGAGCATAGGAAATAAAGTTCAAAGTTTGCGGAGATGAAAACCGCCATCCACATGGATGACGTTGCCGGTGGAGAAGGGGAGATGACCACGCAACACAGACTCCACGGCCAACCCCACGTCTTCCGGCTGACCCCAGCGATGCTGTGGCACGAGACCTTCCGCGATCAGCGCATCATACTTTTCTTTCACGCCTGCCGTCATGTCCGTGGCCATGATGCCAGGGCGGATTTCAAAAACTTGCACGCCTTCATTAGCGAGCCGAGTGGCCCACAGTTGCGCCGCCATCGCAAGGCCTGCTTTGGACAAACAATATTCTCCGCGATTCACCGACGCGGTGTTGGCGGAGATCGAGGTGACAAAAATCAATTTGTAGCCGCCCGGCAACAGGCATTGGTCTCGGTGCTTCAGCCAGTGGTTCGCGGCGCGTTGCGAAAGAAAATACGGCCCTTTGAGATTCACCGTCATGACTTCGTCGTAGCTCGCCTCGCCAGTCTCAGTGATGTTCGCGCGAACACGCGGCGCCATACCCGCGTTGTTGACCAACGCATCCAACCGGCCAAACGCCGCGAGCGTCTGATCAAAGATGGCGGTGCGTTCGGCGGTGACCGCCAGATTGCCGCGCACGGGGATGAATTGTTGAGTCGCCGCCGCTACCGCGTGACATTGCGCCACCGTTTCTTGCGCTGCGGTTTCGTTTCCGGCGAAATGAATGGCGACGCTGTAACCGGCGCGAGCGCAATTCAACGCGATGCCCCGACCCAACCCACGGCTGGCTCCGGTGACGAGAATAACTGGATGCAACTTCATGCGTTCCACAATACGTGATGCGAGGTTGTACCGTGAGGACGAAAGACGTGAGAACTAGCACGAATTCGACTTTATTTTGTGCTGTCTCTGTGATTTGCTGGTGATCTTCTCATGAAAAAGTATCAGCCGCTCGTTTTGCAGAAACTTGATATTCGTATTCCCACCATACATGTCCGGCAACTGGCACTGCACCGTCACCTGCCGGAAACCACCGACGTGCAGCCGCACGAGCACAAATTTTCCCAGTGCCTGTTATACTTGAGCGGCAGGGGAACCCAGGCGATCGGTGCGCGTAGTTATCCAGTGGAGACAGGCACCACGGTCTTTCTCCCGCCGGGCGTGCGCCACGCCTTTCGACGGGAAGCCAATCGCCGTCCCATCTGTCTCGTGCTGGATTTTGATTGGCGTGGTGCCAGATCAAGACCGGCGCACGTCACCCCACTGCCCGCGACCACGCTACACGACGTCCGGCGGCAACTCGCGCTACTCGTTCACCAGCAAAGGCAACGGGGCACGACAAGCGCGTCGCCGGCGTTCCAAATCAGCGCCCTGATTTTGCGCCTGCTTGACGTGCTGCTGACGGGAGTGGTCGTCCCTCAACCAAGCCAGACGGAATTTCAATCGCCCTTGGCTCGCAGACTTCACGGACTCCTGGCTGCGACTGAAACGGCTGCGATTCCTCTTGGCAAAATCGCCCGTCAGGCCGGTTATCAGCACGATTACCTGAACCGGCTATTGAAGCAGCACGATGGATTGACACTCGGCCAGATGCGGGCACTAAAATTGGTGGCTCGCGCGAAGCAGCTCTTGTCTCAGATGGATTCAATCAGCGAGGTGGCAGGGGCGGTGGGCTTCAATGATCCAAACTATTTCTCTCGCTGGTTTCGGAAACACACCGGCATGACTCCGGGGCGCTGGCGAGCATTCTTACAAAAACAAATCGCCTTCAAACCAGCCGCATAGACCAAAATGACGAAGGTGCTGAAGAAATGGGTTGCGGAAACCGACATAGATGGTTTCTGGTGCGATACCGCAGGCATATTGCCTACGAGTTTTTTTGGGGAGGCTGGAGCGGCATTGCGGCATTTGAAATCTGATATAATGAAAACTCAGAATTAAAACTCAGAGTTGGCTAACTCTCCCCGGCTATTTACTCTGCGCACGGATGAACATTTTTGAAGAGTTACAGTGGCGCGGCCTCGTCGCCGATTGCACGGACACAACCGAGCTGACGAAGAAGCTCTCCTCGCCCACCACGCTTTACTGCGGATTCGATCCCACGGCGGATTCGCTGCACGTCGGCAATCTCGTACCGCTGCTCGCGCTGCGACGTTTCCAATTGCTCGGCCATCATCCCATCGCACTAGCAGGCGGCGCCACGGGCAGCATCGGCGATCCCAGCGGCAAAACCGCCGAGCGCCAGCTCCTCACCAAGGAAATTCTCGATCACAACATCGCCAGCGTGAAAGTGCAGCTCGCCAAGCTGCTCGACTTCGACGCGAAGCAAAATTCCGCGCGATTGATGGACAACGCTACTTGGACCGCGCCCGTGAGCTTCCTCGATTTTCTGCGCGACATCGGAAAGCATTTTTCCGTCAACCAGATGATCGCCAAGGAATCCGTGCGCGCCCGCATGGAGGACCGCGAGGTCGGCATCAGCTACACCGAATTCAGCTACATGCTGCTCCAGGCGTTCGATTTCATGGTGTTGAACCGCGATCACAACTGCGAACTCCAGATCGGCGGCAGCGATCAATGGGGCAACATCACCGCAGGCATCGAACTCACGCGCAAGAAACTCGGCAGACAAGTCTTCGGCCTCACGCTCCCGCTCATCACCAATGCCGACGGCTCGAAGTTCGGCAAAAGCGTCAGTGGCGCCATTTGGCTCGATCCGAAGCGCACGAGTGTCTATCGCTTCTACCAGTTCTGGATCAACACAGACGACCGCGACGTCATCCGCTATCTGAAATACTTCACATTCCTCTCGCAAGAGGAGATCGTCGCGCTGGAAAAGCAACACTCAGAAAACCCCGGCGCACGCGTGGCGCACAAGGCGTTGGCGAAAGCGGCGACGGATTTGATCCACGGCGCGAACGCCACCACAGAAGCCATCCGCGCCAGCGAGATTCTGTTCGGTGGTGAACTGGCAGGCGTGAGTGAAACCACGTTTGGCGACATCGTGGGCGAAGTGCCGACCAAAGAGGTTGAGAAGGCGAAGCTCGACGGTGCAGGCATTCCACTCGTTGAATTGCTTGTTCACGCTGGACTCAGCCAATCAAAGGGTCAGGCGCGAAAGGACATCGAAGGCGGCGGCGTGAACATCAACAACCTCCGCGAGATCAACGCCGCCCGCGCGGTGACGACGAGCGATCTGCTTTTTGGAAAGCACATCCTGCTGCGGAAGGGTAAAAAGAACTACGTGGTCGTGACGGCGAAGTGATTTGGACTGCGCGGACACGTCCGCGCTTTGGAACTGGGAGACATGTCTCCCAGTCGGAAAGCGGCGACGTGTCGCCGCAGTCCAAAAGGTAGGGCGCGTCACTCCGTGCGCGCCGTCGTGGTAAAGCAGGAGGCTCCCGTTCCAACAGGCGGCTCGCAGAGGACTGCGAGCCCTACCAGTCGCGAAGCGACACGGGAAATTAGCCAGCTACGGAGTGGCTGGGCTGGAATGAAGTCAGAGAAAATTATTTGTCCCGGCGGGACGATGGATTCCGGCGTCCCTTCAGGACGCGATACGTTCGACGAGCTACCAGCCCCGAAAGCTTTCGGGGCTGGCTAATTTCCGGTTGTTCCTGCCGGAACGAGGAAGCGCGTTTTGGAGTGCGCGGACATGTCCGCGCTTTTGAACTGGGAGACATGTCTCCCAGCCGGAAAGCGGCGACGTGTCGCCGCAGTCCAGAGAAAGCGGGGACACTGTTGGCAGGGGAATGTCTCTTTTCAGGAACGCCTCGGACTTTATTCCGCTGCCAATGATTCCCCTGACCGAACTGGCGGTTGGCAACGCCACCGGTCGCGCCGCTGGTGCTGGAGAAGTCTTGGCCGGTTTGGAGTGCGCGG
>JAYUAV010000259.1:0-2358 GCA_043741175.1 Verrucomicrobiota bacterium | reverse complement strand
CGACCGTACTCGTGCAACCCGCGCACATCGGGTTTGAACCACGGATCGAAGACGGTGACGCCGGTCTCTTGGAGGAACTGGCTCACGCGGTTGCGCCAGCCGAAATGCTTCTCCACTTTTCGCGAGGCGACGAAATCCATCGGGCCGGACAGATAGACGCGCGCTCCCTGCAACAGGCGGCTTTTTAGGCGGGGGGGTTTCTTCGCATTGGCCATGAGCGGAAAATAGGGATGCGAGGCGAGCGATTCAAGCTTTGAGGCATGTAGCTTCCAGCGCGCAGGTTCTAAACAGTTGCTCCGGCACAAAGCGTGCGGCAATCTGACCAAGAATGACGGGTAACAGGACAGAGTTGACAACATTACGACCAAACCGGCTGGAGTTCACACGACTCGGCTGGGCTTTGGTGTTATCGCTCTTGCTGCATCTGTCGTTCTGGGGCGTCTATGTCCTAGGACGGAACATCCACTGGCCCTCGTGGATGCACCGGATCGTCCAACCGCCGCCCGTTCAAGCCAAACAACAACAACCCTCCCGTCCGCCATTACTGTTCGTGGACGTGAGCGAGGCGCAAGCTGTCGCCAAAGAACCGAAAGACGCGAAGCGTTACTCGGATCGCAACTCCATCGCAGCCAATCCTGAACTAAACAAGGATTTGAACGAGCCGAAGCTTGATGGCTCTGAAGCGAACACTCCAAAGACCGAAGCCTCGGAGAAGAAGTTTGATCAACTCATGCCCGATCCACCCAAGCCGAAACTTTCTCCGGGCAATATGACAATCGCCAAGGTGGACATAAAACCGCCACAGGGAAAAAAACGTCCGCGCACGATCAAGGAAGCGATGCTTCAACGTGGAGAGAAAATAAAACAAGACGGCGGCGCAGCGCACCGTCCGAATGCATCGCTCGACGTGAAGGCCACGGGGTTCGGAGCGTATGATCGAGCGTTCATTGATGCTGTATCGTCGCGCTGGTATGACCTGTTGGATAACATGAGCTACGACGCTTACCGGCAGGGCAAAGTGGTGGTGCAATTCGTCTTGAACTACGACGGCCGCATCACTGAAATGAAGGTCATCGAGACGAGTGTTACCGAGACGCTGTCGTTGTTGTGCCAGAAAGCCGTGTTGGATCCGTCACCGTTCGACAAGTGGCCGCGCGAGATGCGGCTGATGGTGGGCGAAGATTCGCGCCGCATCACATTCACTTTTAATTACAACTGAGCCGGGCTTGAACCGGCAGAGAACAAAAACTGAACATGGAATACTTAGTCTACATATTGTTGATCGTCACATCTATCGTGGGGCTGACATTCATCGTGGAACGCGGGCTTGCGTTGCGCTGGAAAAAAGTTGTCCCGCAAAAAATCGAGGACGCCATCGAAGCCTGCCAATCCAAGAACGACGTAGAAATGGTCAAGCGCGCGTGCGAACAAAATGTTTCGCCGCTCGGTAGATTGATTTCAGTCGCCATCGAGCGCGCAGCCTGGCCCAAGGAGGAATCTGTGGATGCGCTACAAACCCGCGCACGTCACGAGATCGTGAAACTTGAACGCGGCCTTGTCGTTCTCGAAATCATCGTCGGTATCGCGCCGTTGCTGGGATTGGTCGGCACAATCATCGGCATGATGGCTACGTTTGAAAACGTCGGCGCGATGGGATTAAACGACGCATCAAAACTCGCGCAAGGCATCAGCGTGATCTTGAAAGCCACGCTCATCGGATTGCTCATCGCGATCCCGGCGCTGGTTTCATGGAGTTATTACAGCAAGAAAGTCGAGATGCTCGCCGTGGAGATGGAAACCTTGTGCGACGAATTCATGCGTCGGCTGTATCGCGAGGAGAAGAAGTAACTCATGCGCTTCTTCATCCGCAAACGCCGCTCCACACCCACGATCATCATCGTGGCGTTGATTGACGTGCTCATTGTGCTGCTAATCTTTCTGATGGTGACGACGACCTTCAAGCAACAGTCCGCATTGAAGCTCGCGTTGCCCGAATCCTCACAATCCGAGAAGGCTGGCGCGAGCGAAGACGCGCCGCTCATCGTCAGCATTGATCCGCAAGGTAACTTGCGTCTCGGTCAGGAAGCGTTGCCAATAACGGTGGAAGGTTTGCGAAGTGAACTCAGTGCCCGCGCCGCAAAAAATCCTGAACTCAAACTCGCCATCAACGCGGACAAAGCTGCTCCATTCGGGCAGATCGTGAAAGTGATGGACGCCGCCAAAGATGCGAAGATCAAAGCGGTGAACGCGTTCACCAAAGAAGTGGCGAAGCCGTGATTAAGCCTAATGCCTTTCGGAAATACCCGAACGGCTGGGCTGTGGTATTGACGGAGCGCCGGTCTGCGACCGGCTTTGCGG
>JAYUAV010000258.1:0-4318 GCA_043741175.1 Verrucomicrobiota bacterium | reverse complement strand
CCTCGGTGAAGGGCAGCGGGGCAAAGTTCTGGGCGAACACTTCGCTTGCCTGCCAGCACGAAAGTGAAACCAACAGCATGCCAAGGCTAGTTCGTAAAGTTTTCATAATTTCTCTTGAAGGGAGACGGTAGTCTGATTGCAAAACGATTTAACAGAATGGCGTGGATCTACCAGCTTTTTATGGCAGATAAACATCAGAAATTTTCAAGTTATAGCCTGAAAACTACAAGACAGCGTTGCGTGGAATCGTTGTACTTGCTGACTGTCTGAGACGCTGACTCAAATATCAGGATTTGCTGGCATTGATCACCGCGACCACTGCCGCGTTCGTGCACAGATATTTTTGCGCCACGGCTTTCACTTGCGCGAGGGTGGTCACTTCGATCTTTGAATCCTCAGCGTCGCTGTGCGCGTAGCCGAGACCGTAAAGTTCATCGAGTGCGGTCGTGGTGGCGAGACCACCGAGGTCTTGGCGACCAATCTTCCGCTGGCCGATGATCTTGGCTTTGGCGCGCTTGAGTTCTTCCTCGGTTAAACAATCGGTGCGCAACAGTTCGACTTCTTTGAACATCTCTTCTTCGACTTGCGCCGCCTTTTCCGGCTCTGTGCCAGCGTAGAATGCGAAGTAACCGGGCGTGAGCCCTAACATGTTTTGCGCCCCGACGTAATAGGCGAGGCCGAGTTTCTCGCGGATGCGGAGGAACAAGCGCGAGCCAAGATCGCTGCACGCTTCCTGCAACAACTCCATCGCCTGCCGGTCATCTGCGCTCAACGTCGTGCCGGGGAATCCGATGACGACGACGGCTTGTTTCTTGTCGCGCGAATCGGTGATGCGCTTCGGCAAAGTTGGTCTCAGGTCTGAAGTCTGAAGTCTAAAGTCGCCGCCCTGCCACGCGCCGAATGCTTTCTCGATGGCGGCTTTGGTTTCTGCTGTGTTCACATCACCGTAGATGGCGATGACGCAGTTGGCGGGTGTGGCGAGTTTTTTGTAGAACGCCGCGACGGTTGCAGAATCAAGTTTCGCAAGAGTTTCCTCCGTGCCGAGCGAATCCAAGCCGTAGCCGCTGTGTCCGAACATCTCGCGGCGCATCGCTTGGAACGCGCTCTTGAGCAACTCATCTTTGTTCCCGCGAATGCCCGCGATCTGCACCTCACGCTCGCGCTCCAACTGCGCGGCGGGGAAAGTGGGATTGAGGATCACATCCGCGACAAGTTCCAGCCCCGTGGCGAAATCTGAACTCAACACCTCCGCGTTCACGCCAAAACTGTTGTTGCCGCCGTAGCTGTCGAGCGAGCCGCCGATGGATTCGATTTGCGTGGCAATCTCTTCCGCGCTGCGCGTCTTCGTGCCTTTGATGTTGAGGCGAGAGAAGAGTTGAGTGATACCGCTGTTGACCGCGTCTTCCGCCAGCACACCTCCTTGAAACACCGCGCGCAACTCCACGAACGGCAGGCGATGGTCTTCTTTCACGAGCAGTTTGAGGCCGTTGGGCAGCGTGAATTTCTGGATCGCGTGCTCGGTGTTGCTTTCGACGAGCGCAGAAGTTTTCGGCGACGTGCCGTTGGGCAGCAGCGCGTAGAGCGTGCGGTTTTCCGGCGTGAGATATTCGCGGGCCACGCGTTGCAAATCAACGGGCGTGATGCGTTGGACGGCGGCGAGGTAACGCTGCGAGAAGTTGAGATCACCCGCAGAAAGCCAGTTGCTGCCGAGGTCTGCGGCCTGACCTTGCATCGTCTTGCGTGAGGAAAGCGTGGCACTGATGAATTGCTTCACGGCCTTCTGCAATTCAGCGGCGGACACCAGCGAGTTTTTCAACTTATCCACCTCAGTGAGCAACGCATCGCGCGCGGTGGTGAATTTGTCCGCATCCACCATCGCGCTGATGCCGAAGAGTCCGGGGTTGCCGGGGTTGTAAGTCCACGCATCGGCGTAGTGAACCACGCCCAACTTCTCCCGCACTTCCTGATAAAATCGTGAGCTGCGTCCGCTGCCGAGCAACACTGCGAGGACATCGAGCAACGGAACATCCGCGTGACGGATGTCCGGGATGTGCCATGCGAAGTGCATGTGACCGAGTTCAATCGCGGCTTCCTCGATTATTTCGCGTGCGGCAGTTTGGCGCGGCTCGGTGGGGAGAACCATTGGCGGCAGCGCGCGGGATTTTGTTTTCGCGTAAGCCTCACGGATTTGCGCGACCGCGTCGTCGTGCTTCACATCGCCGGTGACGACGTAGAAAACATTGTTCGGTGCGTAACGCTCCGTGTAGTAGCCGCGAATGTCTTCAGGTTTGAGTTCGTTGAAGATGTCGAGATAGCCGATGACAGTGTTGCGATACGGACTCTTGGTGTAAGCAGTCTCAAACAGTCTGCGACCAGAGCGCCGTCCGGGATCGTCTTGCCCCATGTCCATTTCGCGACGGATCACATCGAGTTCCTTGGCGAGTTCATCGGGTGGCAACGCGGCGTGCTGCATGATGTCGCAGAGAATATCTATCGCCACATGCGCGCCGGTGTTCGGCACGTCAATGTGATACACCGTGCGATCAAAGCTGGTGTAGGCGTTCATGTAGCCGCCCGCTTCCTGCACTTCTTGATCAATGCGACTGCCGACGCGCGTGGTCGTGCCTTTGAACAACATGTGTTCCAGCACATGCGACAACCCCGCGCCAAGCCAGCGACCTTCGTGAACACTGCCGGTCATCGCCCACGCCTGTGCGGAAACGACGGGCGCGCTGTGGTCTTCGCGGGTGATGATGATGAGGCCGTTTTCGAGCGTGACGAGTTTGACGCCGGGCGGGACGGACGGAATCGCGTTGTTGGAAGAATGAGTCATCGTTTCAATAAACTTAGAGCGACGAGGGTATTTGGAAAGCGGCGTGGAGCAATCCATTTGATTTGTAGTGTGATTGTTTTATTGACTCGCCGGCGTTCGCAGGAAACGATTTCGCGCATGAACAATAATCCTTCGTCGCCCACAACGCGACGCGCCTTCATCAAACAAACTGGAACTGTCGCTGCGATGTCCGCGTTGGGCGGAATTATTTTACCGCACGTCCACGCCGCAGAGAACAACACCATCCAACTCGCACTCGTCGGCTGCGGCGGGCGCGGCACGGGTGCAGCAGTGGATGCGTTGAGCGTGAAGTACGGGCCGATGAAGTTGGTCGCGATGGCCGATGTATTTGAAGCGCGATTGAAGACAAGTTTTAATTCTATCAAGCAGGCGTTCGCTTCACAGGTGGAAGTGCCAAATGAAAAACAATTCATCGGCTTCGATGCCTACAAGCACGCGATGGATTCGTTACGTCCGGGTGACATCGTAATTCTCACAACACCGCCGGCATTTCGCTGGGTGCATTTCACCTACGCCATTCAGAAGGGCTTGAACGTCTTCATGGAAAAACCCGTGACGGTGGACGGACCGGGCAGTCGGCGCATGTTGAAACTCGGCGAAGCAGCGAAAGAAAAGAACCTCAAGGTCGGCGTGGGCTTGAACTCCCGCCACTCCCGCGCCCTCCAGCAACTGGCTGAACGCATTCACGATGGAGCGATTGGCGACATCATCCTGGAGCGCGGCTACCGGATGCACGGGCCGGTTGCGACCTGTCAATCGCTGCCCAAACCCGAAGGCATCAGCGATCTGATGTATCAAATCCAGCGCTTCCATAGTTTCATCTGGGCCAGCGGCGGAAACTACAGTGACTTCTATATCCATATCATTGATCACCTGAGCTGGATGAAGAACGCGTGGCCGGTCAAGGCACACGCGCTGGGTGGCCGGCATTATCGCCAAAGTCCCGAAGGCATCACTTACGTGGATCAGAACTTCGACACCTATTCCGTCGAATACACCTACGCCGACGGCACGAAATTCTTTTTTGACGGACGCTGCATCACGGGTTGCCATGATAATTTCTCCAGTTACATCCACGGCACTAAGGGCAGTGCCATCGTATCTAAAACGGGTGATTGCGGCGCGCCGTCCATGATTTTCAAAGGCCAGACACCGAACTCGTCTGATCGCGTCTGGACTTCCGACGTGCCCAAGGGAGAAGAGAGCTGGTATCAGAACGAATGGAACGATTTGGTGTACGCCATTCGGAATGACAAACCCTACAACGAAGTGGAACGCGGCGTGATCGTCAGCACTGTGAGTTCAATGGGTCGTATGGCCGCACACACGGGTCAGGAAATCACTTACGAAGACATGCTCAACTGCGAGCATGAGATGGCTCCAGGGCTGGACAAGATCACCGCAGATTCACCCGCGCCCGTGATGCCCGACAAGCACGGCAGGTATCCCGTGCCGCAACCCGGC
>JAYUAV010000257.1:0-11851 GCA_043741175.1 Verrucomicrobiota bacterium | reverse complement strand
GGTTCATCGGCAAACACCGTCGGTTCGCCCGCCACAGCCAAGAACGTGATTTCAGTCGGCGCATCTGAAAACGTCCGCTCGCTCAACACCTCAAGCGGCGGGAGAAGTTCGATGGGCGCGGATGGTTGTGGTTACGCGGATGACGCGGCGGACAACGTCAACGACATCGCTGCGTTTTCCAGTCGCGGCCCGTGCAGCGATGGTCGCCAGAAGCCCGATCTCGTCGCGCCAGGCACGCACATCACCGGTGGCGTTTTCCAGAACAGCACGTTGACGAGCGGTAACGGCGTCGCATCCGCTTGCTTCAAGGCTTCGAGCATTTGTGCGTTGAGCGGTGGCGGCGCGGCGGGCAGCACGAATAACTTCTTCCCGCTCGGCCAGCAGTTCTACACCGTGTCATCGGGAACAAGTCACGCGACACCCACCGTCGCCGGTGCGTGCGCCCTGCTCCGCCAGTATTTCATCAACAGCAATCTTCCCCCGCCGAGTCCTGCGATGACGAAGGCTTACCTGATGAACTCGACACGCTACATGACCGGTGCTGGAGCGAACGACAACTTCTGGTCTGCGGCGCAAGGCATGGGTGGATTGAATCTCGGCAACGCATTCGATGCCGTGCCACGAATCCTCCGTGATCAGAACACGAACGACTTATTCACGGCATCAGGCCAGACGCGCGTGTTCACAGGGCGGATCGTTCGTTCCGATAAACCTGTTCGCGTGACGCTCGCTTGGACGGATGCGCCGGGCAGCACGATTGGAAATGCGTTCAACAACGATCTGGATGTGACCGTCACGACTCAATCAAACGGCAACACCTACAAAGGAAATAATTTCTCCGGCCAATTCTCCGTGCCCGGCGGCAATGCTGACACGAAGAACAACGTGGAAAACATTCTGCTAGCTACGGGAATTTCTGGCGACATCACGATCATCGTCACCGCCGCCAACATCAACTCCGACGGTGTTCCGAACTTCGGTACAAGCCTCGATCAAGATTTCGCCCTCGTGATCTACAACGCCACCAACACGACCGTGCCGCTCATCTCGTCGCCGGGCGTTGCGGTCATCGCGGAAAGTTTCTTCCCAACGAACGGCGCAGCCGATCCGGGCGAACAAGTCACCGTGAATCTCGCGTTGAAGAACAACGGCACAGGCACGGCCTCGAACCTCATCGTCACATTGCTCGCGACAAATGGAGTCGGTTCGCCGAGCGGGGCACAATCCTACGGCAATCTTCCGGCGAACGGCGTCACCGAGAACCGTCTGTTCACGTTCACAGCCAATGGTTCACCCGGCAGCGCAATCAATGCTCTTGTTCAACTCAGTGACAACTCCGGCAATCTTGGAATACTACAACTCTCAATCCCACTCGGCTTGACCACCATTCAGACGATCTCGTTCACGAACGCCACGACGATTCCGATTCCCGACAGCGGAAAATCTTCGCTCTATCCGTCGCCGATCATCGTCTCTGGTTTGACCGGAACAGTGACGAGCGTCACCGCCACGCTGCGCGGCTACACCCATTCGTGGCCGGACGATGTGGATGTATTGCTCGTCGGACCCGCTGGCCAAAAAGTGATCTTGATGTCCGACTGTGGCGGCGGCAACGCTCGCAACGGAGTCACTCTCACGTTCGATTCTTCCGCGCCATCATCTGTGCCTGACAGTGCTGCCGTGCCGACGGGAATTTACAAACCCACGAACATTGACACCACGAGCGACAACTTCCCCGCGCCTGCGCCCGCAGCACCGTTCAGCACAAGTCTCACAAATTTCAACAACATGAATCCGAACGGCACTTGGTCGCTCTACGTGCAGGACGACGGAGCGATGGACAGCGGCAGCATCACTCAAGGTTGGATTTTGAGCATCACGACATCGAATCTCGCGACCTCCACCGGCGCGGGGAATTCTGCGAATCTTTCTATCTCAACTGAAGTGGCTTCAACGCCCGTCGCGCTCGGTAGCAATCTGAATCTCACCGTGACCGTCATCAATCACGGCCCTGATCCCGCCGCTTATGTCGTGGTCACAAACATTCTCCCCGCCGGACTCATGTTCCAATCCGCGAATTCATCGCAAGGAAGTTGCTCGAACACTATCTGCGGCGTGAGCTGGTCACCTGGCCTACTGCAACCCGGCGCAACAGCCAGCATCAACATCCAAGCCACCGCCATCACCGCTGACACGTTCACTAATCAATCGCAGGTGACCAGCAGCACGCTTGATCCGGTGCCAACCGACAATTTTGCACTAACCCTCATTTCTGTGACCAACGGGTCATCTCTAATCTCTGACATCACGAACACGCCGCCAGTGTTGACGGCGATTGCAAGCCACACGATTCACGCGGGAAGCTTGGTGGTCATCTCAAACACCGCGAACGATTCCGACACGCCAGCGAACGCACTCACTTTCAGCCTTGCTCCCGGCACAGCCTCTGGAGCAAGCGTTAATCCGTCGTCAGGATTATTCTCGTGGCTGACCACCGACGCGAACGCTGACACCACAAACATTTTTTCCGTCACGGTCACAGACAATGGAGTTCCCGCGCTTTCGGATTCACGATCCTTCGCCATCACCGTCGTCGCGCGCCCGCTCATCACCGGCATCAGCCTGACCAACGATTGGGTGAACGTGACGTGGACAGCCATCCCCGGCGACACGTATCGCCTCCAATTCACGACGAACCTCTCCAGTCTAAATTGGATCAGTGTCACCCAAGACGTCACCGCCACGATCTCAAACATCACGCACACCAATCCGTTCGTGCCCGGCACACAACATTTCTATCGTGTGATGCTCGTGCCGTGAAGGAGCGCGGGTCTGTGACCCGCAGTGCTTCCACATTTCTATTGGCGCAAAATCTTTTCCGGGCCAGTTGACCGACAGACGTGCTGCGGGTCACAGACCCGCGCTCCGAATTTTCTCCACGTTCTCTGCGTCTGTGCGTTTCCCCCACCCGCTTCCTCACGGCAACCAGAGAAATTATTTTGCAATCCGCTTTCCCCCGCCGCAAACTCTGCGCGTGACATCGCCACTCGCGCTAGTTTTTTACGAAGATTTGATGCCCGGCACGCAATTGGTCAACCGCCTCCAAGACCTCAAGTATCGCGTGCAGGCCGTTTCCGACCTGACCCAACTCACCACGCACGCCGCCGAAGCCGGGACGATGTTCATCCTCGCCGACCTCGCTTCCAAGCGCGGCAACGTCTGCGAAACAATCGCGAAATTGCGCGCGGACAAAGCCACCGCGCACATCCCCATCATCGCCTTTGCGGATGAAGCCGAAGAATCGCTCCAAGCCGCCGCACGCGCCGCCGGTGCAACCAACGTCGTCACAGACGCCGCCATCCTTTCGCACCTTCAGCAATTGATCGAGCAGGCGTTGCAGGTTGATTGAAAACACTCGGAGTGCGCCCGTCCTCGGGCGCAGCAACGTACGCACGCACGATGGTTTGGGACGTTCGAGATGCCTCCGCACGTTTCACCTTGCTGTGGCCGAGGACGGCCACACTCCGTCCGCTTTTACGGCAACCGTCTCAGCCGGAAAAATTGCGGTCCATTATCAACTTCAACGTCATGAAAAACCGGCGTGTTCGTCGCGACGAAGGGTGATCCATAGTTGAACCATGTCGGGAGGTTGGTTGACGATTCGATCTGGTAGTTCTTGCCGAGTTCCAGATTCATCGTCACGCGCAACGTCTTCACGCGGACATCCAACGTGGAAATCCCTTGGTCATAGTTGTAAAGCTGCTTCACTTCTTGGTCGGTCAGCGCGCGATTCCAGATGCGTAATGTGTCATAGGTGCAGGACATTCGAGCAGATGAGGAAGCACCGCTGTCCCACCAGTGGCGATTTAAGGCGGCTTTCGAGACTGGAAAAATATCGAAATTTCGGGCTACTTCGACAAACTTCTGCCCGTTGACGTAGCCGCACATCTTGCCGGGTGTATAAGTGTAAATTAAGTGTTTCCACGATGACGCCAAGCCAGGCCAGTTCGTTCCAAGATCAGTAGCGTAAACATTGGTTTCCACCCCAGTTCCTGAGCTGTTGTCAATTGAGAATGTGAGTCCTTGGTAAACGCTATTAAGCCATATCTCCGCCCTTGTCTGGGATAGTGACCCGAAAGCGACATACGCCTCGCCGTTCACGGGAACGCCACCGATAACCTCATCCTTCACCCAGAGGCTAAAAGTAAAACCCGAATTCATATAGCTTCCAAAGGTGGGCAAAAGAGCGTGCCCGCCGCTGGAATAAAAAAGCGAGTTGTCTCCAATTGCTCTAAAAGCTCCACCGGAAAGTCCGCTGCCGATGAACTGGTAATTACCCGCTGGCGTCGCGTTGTTTCCGTTTCCGCTGACGTCATTCGCGTTTCCCTCAAATGGGTAGAAGGCAACCAGTCCGTTGGTCAGATTCGGCGGCGTTGTTTGCGCCTGCGAACATGTGACAGAAGCAGCTAGCAACGCGCTGCCGACAATATTTTTACACGATGCTTTCCGCCGAAATAGGTAAGCACCGACGAGTGCAGATAAAGCTAATATGACAGAGGCAGAAGGTTCAGGTACTTCCGTCAAATAAAGCGTCTGTACTTCGGTTGGTGTTATCGCTCGATTGTAAAACCGAACTTGATCCAAGAGGCTCGCACCTTGTCCCGGTGAAGCACTCCCAGCCGGATTCAACCGGAAGTAGTCGCTGCCTGAGTAACCAAAAGCTGCGTAGTTGTTCGCGACTAGATTGCCATCAACGAAGATGCGCCGCTCCATTGTGTCCTTGTCAAAGGTGCAGACGATGTGAGACCAAGCTCCTTGACCAACCTGTGGTGACGAAACGTCGAGATCATCATAGAAGAAAGAAAACCTGAGTGCATTGCCATAATTGACGGCTATGTGAAGGTTTTGTCCCAAACTTCCACCCGCTGGGCCGACGTTGCCAACATCAAGCAGCCATCCGTGTTCCGAGGTGAACGGGAAGTAGTCTTTTTTGAACCAGAGTGAGACGCTCAATGAACTGTTGGCGATATTAACTCCAGTTCCTTCGATATAACTGTCGGCGGACGCGCCGACAAATCTGTAAGCAGAATTTGGTTGAGAGTTTACGCCGTTAGCAAGAGAAACTCCCGTGCCGACGATACTCCCATTGTGCCCGTTTCCGCTCTCGTCATTCGCGTTTCCGTTGAACGGAAAGTAGGCGACTAGGCCATCGGTAAGCGACGCATACACCCTCGATTTGCTTGAGAACGTGAGAACGAATGCAAGCACGAGTAATCTGACAAGTTGTCTTTTCATAGTTGGTCTTTCCCTTGGCAACCCCTCTGCGAAAGACAATGGGCGCGAACCTAACGCACCCTCCCAGAGGCACCGCGAAGCGCCTAGCAAAGAAGTGCATCAAGCCGCGCCCTGTCGGGCGCGTGCTCGATGCGGTCTCTTTGCTGTGAAAATTCGCGGTTTTCTGGGAGACTCGCAGCCGAAGCTACGCAAGATTGTTTGTAGTGTTTTACATACCTGATTTGATCGCGTCATCCGACGCCATCGCTTGGGCAGGATTAACACCTGCTTTCCGAAGCTGGTTTGATTAAACCCGGCTTCTCTGGTTTGTCCACATAGAAATGACCCGATGCGGTTATGAATTGCCGTTTTTTGATTCGTCGAGGCAATCGCCTTGCGTTCATTTCCAGCGAATCTAAACTCCGCGCCCGATGTTTGACCTGAGTACACTGAACCCGCCGCAACGCATGGCTGTTGAGACCATCAACGGCCCAGTGCTGATCCTCGCAGGCGCAGGCACAGGCAAAACCCGCGTCATCACGCATCGCATCGCATATCTCGTCCGCAAAGGCGTTGCGCCCGGCAACGTCCTCGGCGTTACGTTCACCAATAAAGCCGCTCGCGAAATGCAGGAACGCGTCCGCAAACTTCTTCCCGACACCAAACGCCAGAAACGTCGGGACGGCGAGAAGCCCGACCGCCCGACCATTTGCACATTCCACTCGCTCTGCGTCCGTATCCTGCGTCAACACATCGAGAAGCTTGGCTACAAGCGCAACTTCGTCATCTACGACGAATCAGAACAGCTCGGCGCGATCAAAAAAATTCTCGCGAACATCTCTGCCAAGGGCGAGAAGACCGACCCCGGCGCAGTGCTGGGGATGTTGAGTAAGTTCAAGAACGGCGGCCAACGCGCAACCGCCTTCGATGATCCAAACGTCCATGCGCTCGCCCAGCATGTCGCCAAGCGTTACGAATCCGCGCTCCACGCCTGCAACGCGGTGGACTTTGATGATCTGATTTTGCTCACGCTGCGTTTGTTCCGCGAGCATCCCGACGCACTTGAAGCCTGTCGCGCCAAGTACCGTTATGTGATGGCGGACGAGTATCAGGATACGAACGCCGCGCAGTTTGAACTGATTCACTCGTTGACCAAGGTTCATCGCAACCTCTGCGTCGTCGGCGACGATGACCAAAGCATCTACGGCTGGCGCGGCGCAGAGATCGCCAACCTGCTCGATCTCGAAAAACATTTTCCTGAAGTAAAGATCATCAAGCTTGAGCAAAATTACCGCTCCACGAACACGATCCTCAACGCTGCCAACGCACTCATCAAAAACAACGTTCGTCGCCGTCCCAAGTCGCTCTGGTCTGACAAAGGTCACGGCAACAAGATTTCTCTGCGCGCCTTCGAGACCGACGAAGACGAGGCGCGCGAGATCGTTGCGACGATTGAGTTCAACCGCCTCGCACACCGCATCACTTGGGCACAGAACGCGATTCTATTCCGCACGAACCAGCAATCGCGTCCGATTGAAATGGCGCTACGCACTGCGGGTGTTCGTTATCATCTCATCGGAGGACAAAGTTTTTTCGACAAGCGCGAAATCCGCGACCTGCTCGCCTATCTCAAGACGTTCATCAACCCTCACGACGACATCAGTCTGCTCCGCATCGCGAACACGCCCGCGCGCGGCCTGAGCGATGTGACGATGGAACGCCTGCTCGCCGCGAGCCATGAGCGCAAAGAATCCGTCTTCGCTTCGATGAAGAATCCGATGGTGACGACGACGTTTCAGACGCGCACGAGGGAAGCGATTGAGGCATTGGTGGAATTGATTGAGGAGAATCAGGGTTTGTTGAACGGGAAGCCCCTCACCCCATCCCTCTCCCCGTCCGACGGGGAGAGGGAGATGACTTATCCGTCACACTCAAATCCGAATGCGACTGCTTCCACGAACGACTTTGGAAAAACCGGCGACGCTCTATCACTTCTCCCTCTCCCCGGGGGAGAGGGCCGGGGTGAGGGCGAGCGCTCCCACAAACACAGATTTCTTCCCGGCACGCTCGCCGCGTGGACAGAATCTTTCCTCAACGACACCGGCTACATCGCCGACCTGCGCCGCTCGGAAAAGGAAGTCGAAGCGGGTGACAATCGCGTCCGCAACTTGAAGGACTTCATCGCCACGATGGATCAATCAGGCTCGCCGACCGCGCCGCTTCAGGAACGGCTCACGGACTTCCTCGAAAACGTCACCCTCGATTCCGACCGCGAAGATGAGGAAGACAAAGCGGGCGACGCCGTGACACTCATCACGATGCACAGTTGCAAGGGACTGGAATTTCCGCACGTCTATGTCATCGGCCTTGAAGATGGCTTGCTCCCGCACTCGCGCTCGAAAGTGGAAGGCACGTTGGACGAAGAGCGCCGCCTGTTCTACGTCGCCGTCACGCGTGCGATGTTGAGTCTCACGATCACTCATTGCGGTGGACGCAAGAAATACGGCCAGATCATGCCGTGTCATCCTTCGCCATTCCTGAAAGAACTTCCACCCGAACTCGTGGAGACCGACGCCGAGAAATCCAAGAAACCCGTCGAAGTCAGCACCGGCAAAAATCTCTTCGCCGCCATGCGTGAGGCGACGCAGTGAAGTTGTAGGCGACGACGTGAGAAGACGTCCCCCAAAGACAAACGGCGCGGCAGTCAGCCGCGCCGTTGTTGTTTGAAAGACTTGTTTTGTTCAGGAATTACCGACCGCGACGCTTGACCTTGAGTTGCGCCAGCGAGTGGGCGAGCGCGGCACTGACGTTGGCAATCTCTTCGTCGTCGAGTTTTTCAGCGAGGCGGGCTTCGGCGCGTTTGCGGGCTTCTTCAGCTTTCGCTTCGTCAATGTTCTCGGACTTGATGGCCATGTCGGTGAGGATGGCGACTTTGTCGCCGGTGACTTCTACAAAGCCTTCGCCGACGGCGAGGAAATAATCTTGGCCGCCTTTGCGAACACCAACTTCGCCAGCCGCAAGCTGTGTCACGAGCGGAACGTGCATCGGGAAGATGCCCATCTCGCCTTCGACGCCGGGCAGCGTGACCATGTCCACGTCTTCGGAATAGACTTTCGCTTCCGGCGTGACGATTTCCAATTTTAGAGTGGCGGCCATTTTCAGTTCTTAATCTTAATCCTAATCTTCATCTAACTCTGCTTGCTCCCGAAGGATTAAGGTTGCGAGTAAGATTTCGATTAAGAAGTCGCTTACTTGTCTTTGATCTCGTCAATTCCGCCCTTCATGTAGAAGTTCACTTCGTTGACGTCGTCGTGTTTGCCTTCGAGGATTTCCTTGAAGCCGCGCACGGTCTCGGCCACAGGCACTTGCGCGCCCTGGATGCCGGTAAAAATCTGCGCCACAGTGAACGGCTGGCTCAGGAAGCGTTGAATCTTGCGCGCACGCAAAACCGTGGTCTTGTCGTCGGGCGAAAGTTCGTCCATGCCCAGGATCGCGATGATGTCCTGCAAGTCTTTGTAGCGTTGCAAAATTTTCTGCACGCCACGGGCCACGTCATAATGTTCCTGACCGACGATGTCAGCAGACAACGCGCGCGAGCTGGAAGCCAACGGATCAACGGCGGGATAAATGCCCAACTCAGCGATGGAACGTTCGAGCACGATGGTCGCATCTAAGTGCGCGAACGTGGTGGCGGGCGCGGGATCGGTCAAGTCGTCCGCAGGCACGTAAACGGCCTGGAAGCTGGTGATAGAACCTTTCTTAGTCGAGGTGATGCGTTCCTGCAAGTCACCCATTTCCGACGCGAGTGTCGGCTGATAACCGACCGCCGATGGCGTGCGGCCGAGGAGCGCGGATACTTCCGAGCCAGCCTGTGAGAAACGAAACACGTTATCCACGAACAGGAGTACGTCCTGATTTTTTTCGTCGCGGAAATACTCGGTCACAGCGAGCGCGGACAAAGCAACACGGAGACGCGCGCCGGGGGGTTCATTCATCTGGCCATAGACGAGGCCAATGCGCGAGCCAGGCTTGATGATCGGGAGACCGTTCTCGCCGATTTTGGGATGGCCTTTTTCATCTTCTTCCACCTTGATGACCTTGGCTTCGATCATTTCGTTATAGAGATCGTTACCTTCGCGTGTGCGTTCACCGACGCCCGCGAACATCGAGACGCCGCCGTGCAGTTTCGCGATGTTGTTGATGAGTTCCATGATGACGACGGTCTTGCCGACGCCAGCACCACCGAATGCGCCGACTTTTCCGCCCTTGAGGAAGGGGCAGATGAGATCAATGACCTTGATGCCAGTGGTGAGAATCTGCGGCGACGTGGATTGCTCCACGAGCGGCGGCGCGGCGCGATGAATCGGCAGATACTTGTCCGCCTTCACCGGGCCTTGTTCGTCCACGGGATTACCCGTGACGTCGAACACTCGTCCCATGACGGCTTCGCCGACGGGCATGCAGATGGGCGCGCCCATGTCGGTGATTTCCATGCCGCGCTTGAGACCTTCGGTGGCACTCATGGCGACGGCGCGAACCCAGCCGTCGCCGAGGTGCTGCTGCACTTCGAGCGTGAGTTTGGTTTTGCCAGCCGCACCGGGCGAGGTGAACTCGACGGTGAGCGCGTTGTAAATGGCCGGGAGTTTGTCCGTGAACTCGATGTCCACGACCGGCCCGATGATTTGAACGATTTTGCCTTTGTTCATGGGAATAAATTTCTACGTTAACCCAACGCCATCTGGGCGGTGGTAATTTCCAACAGTTCTTTCGTGATGTTTGCCTGACGCAGCTTGTTGTATTCGAGCGTGAGGTCTTTGATGAGCTGCTTGGCGTTGTCGGTCGCGTTCTTCATGGCCACCATGCGCGAGCTTTGTTCGGACGCTTTTGCTTCGAGCAACACTTGATACACCTGAAAATTCAAATAGTGCGGCAGCAACGCACCCAGCACGGCGTCCGCGCCTGGCTCGAACTGAAATTCAACGCCGGATTTTTCCAACGCCACGGAAGTTTCGGCGCCGCCGACTCCCGCTTGCAGACCTTTCAACTCACCGACGGGTAACAAGTCTTGCGCTTCGGGTTTCTGCACGAGCGTGCTGATAAAATTGGTGTAGAGAATCTCCACGCTGTCCACTTCGCCCTTGAGGAACAAGTCCTGCACGAACTTGGAGATCGCACGAGCTTCCGCAAATAACGGTGCATCCTTGTAGGTGAACTCCGCCGCAAGCTTGCGCTTGTTGCGCGCGATGAATTGCGCGCCTTTTTTACCCGCGCAGACAAAGACGGTGGTGTCTTTGTCATACTTGAATGCTTCGCGCGTCAGATTTGAGTTGAGCGCACCGCAAAGACCTTTGTCTGAGCTGACGAGGATCACGCAATGCTTCTTGCTGCCGCGCTTTTCCATCAAGGGATGCGTGAAATCTTTCGCGTCACCAGCCACGTCGGCCAGCATCGTGTTCATCAACTTCGCATAAGGACGCCCCGCCAATGCGGCGAGCTGCGCCTTGCGCATCTTCGACGAGGCCACCATCTGCATGGCCTTCGTGATCTGCGCCGTGTTTTTTACCGACTTGATGCGTCGGCGGATGTCGCGTGTGCTGGGCATGAAATTATTTCCGTGAGCGCGCCTTCACCCGGTACGGCGGTGAGGTTTCGCGCATGAAACCAATTTGCTTCCGATTCTCCGGCAGCGGCGGCTCAATTAATTGCCGGATCGCTTCAAACAAATTCTGGAGCGCTTCGTCGTGGCCGGTGATGCGGCCTTCCAACTCGGCGAGTTTCCCGGCGAGTTCCTTGTGCGCGGCGAGTTGATCACGCATTGAAACGAACACTTCGACAATGCGAAGGCTGGCCGCCACCGCCGTTTTGCTGTTCAAAACCGAAGCCAACTGGAGTGCGCCGTGTTCGGTGAAAACCCAGGGCAACTTGCGCGTGCCGCCATGCAACTTCGGCTTGGCGTAGCCGGGCTGCATGTAGGCGAGCTCTTGAGCCGTGAGTTGAAAAGCAAACGACTTCGGAAATCTATCCAGATTGCGCCGCACTTGCTCGTTCAAGCGTTTCAATTCGACGCCATAAACTCTTGCCAAGTCCGAATCACGCATGACGCGCAAACCACGCACAGTCAGGATCAATGATTCGATCCCTGCTGCTTTGCTGGTTTGATTATTCGGCATAACTGGTTGGTATTATGTGTCTTTCAATCTTGAAGTCGCAATTTGCGACTTCAAGTTTACTCATCTATCAGTGATCACCGATAAGTCTGCTTGAACTCCGTGACAGCGGCCTTCAACTCTGCGGCGAGCGCGTCGCTGAACGCTTTCTCGGTGCGAATCTTCGTGAGCAGGTCGGCTTTGCGCGTGTTGAGGAAATCCGTGAGCTTGTTCTGGAAATCCTGGATCTTGTCCACCGCGACGTCATCAAAGAAATTATTCTGCACCGCCCAGAGAACGGCGGCCTGAATTTCCACGGGCGTCGGATTGAATTGCGGCTGCTTGAAAATTTCCACCACGCGCTTACCGCGTTCGAGGATGCCCTGCGTCTTGGCGTCGAGGTCCGAACCGAACTGCGCGAACGCCGCGAG
>JAYUAV010000256.1:0-2819 GCA_043741175.1 Verrucomicrobiota bacterium | reverse complement strand
CAGATGTATTCGGGTTTGTCGTAGCCAGCCCATTGGCGCGGCTTGATCATCGCACCCCACTCCGTCGTGTTGAGCTTGGCGTCGGGATCTTTAAGCAAGCGTTCGGGGATTTCATTCTGCGACTCAACCTTCACTTCCATCAAGGCTTGCAACGTCTCCTTGTCCAACTCGGCAAATTTCTTTTCCGACAAATCAAGATACACCCGCAACTCCTCAGGCTTGAGCTTGTCCATTTCCGCCACGGGAATCACCGGTTTGATGAGCGCGCTGTTTTCTTCGCCGAGGAAGATCGGCATCGCCTCGCGCGCGACGAACACGAAGATGAGAAACACCACCAGGATGGTCGAAAGCGACACGAAGAAGATGAACTTCTCCGCGAGCCATTCGAGCGGGCGCGCCTTGTGACCGCGATGGATGCCCAACCAGCCTTGGGTGCGTTTGTCTTGATGTTGTGATTGCGGCATTGAAATGGTTTGAGCGGGGCGGGCCGGATTTTCATCCGACACCGCCCCGGCATTTACTCAGGAGGAACTGAGAATCAATCGTGCGCGAGTTAATTATTTCTCGCGCAACTGCGCCGGCAACGGGAAGTAACCCACTTCCTTGACGACCTTCTGGCCCGCATCGCTACGAATCCAACTCAGGTAGGTGGCGATATCGCCCTTGTCGAGCGCGGGGTTCACGTAGATGAACAGATGCCGCCAGATCGGATACGCGCCGTTGACGACATTTTCCTCAGTTGGCTCAATCGCCGCTGACGCGTCATCCTTCTTGATCGCGATGTGCTTGGCACCCGCGCCATAAGCCGCGCCGCCGTAGCCGATGCCATTCTTGTCTTTGGCCACTGCCTGCAACACCGCCGCCGTGCCGGGCATCGTCTGCGCGCTGGCCGCGAAGTCTTTGCCCTTGAGCACATGCTCTTTGAAGAACTCATACGTTCCCGAGCTGTTCTCGCGGCTGTAAACCGTGATGGGCGCGTCGTTACCGCCGACTCCTTTCCAGTTCTTGATCTTGCCAGTGAAGATCAACTCCAGTTGTTCGAGAGTGAGTTCTTTAACTCCGTTTTCCGCGCTGACATAAACCGACAGACCATCAAGCGCGACCTTGTATTCCGTCGGACGTTTGCCAAAGGCTTCGATACACTTGCCCTGTTCGGCAGACTTGATCTTGCGCGAGGCATTGCAGAGGTCGGTGGTCTTGTTCTGCAACGCGGCGAAGCCCGTGCCCGTGCCGCCACCAGTGACTTGAATCTTCGCACCCGGCTTCTGGCCCATGTAAGTCTCCGCCCACTTCTGCGCGAGAATGACCATCGTATCCGAACCTTTCACCGTGATGTCCGCACGAACCGACTGCACGAATCCCAGCCCAACCGCGACTGCGAGGAATGTTTGTGTAATCTTTTTCATAATCTTTGTCTTCGTTAGTTTGACTGAATTGTTTTGAAACTGTTTGTGACGTTTGAGTGACAATTAGAATTTCAATGAAGCATCCACGATGACTCGCGTGGTTTTAGTTTCCGATCCAGCCGGGCTGGGGTTGACGAGATCGGTATAGAACGTGGAGACGCTGAGAGTCAGCGAGTCATACGGCGAGTAACTCAACTTCAAGCTGTGCCCGCGCAAATTCGTGCCCGCGCCGTAGCCTGCGCCTGGAGCGGTAAAACCTGCGTTAGGTTGCTGCACCTGATAATATGCGCCGAAGTCCGACTCGATTAACTCTTCAAACCATGCGTCCGCCTGCAATTCCTGCCAACGATACGCGACCTCCCACGTTCCTCGCTTGCCTGCTTTGCCAAGTGTGATGCCTGCCCCGTAACCCACGTTGTCCGTCGGAGCGGCTGGATTGTTCAGATAATCGCCACTAACCGTGATCGGAAACGCGCCGGGATAAGTGGGAAACTCATCCAGCGTGAATGTAATCCCACCGTCCAGGTAAATGGGATTGAAGTCGTATTGCGGCGCGCCTGCTGCGTTGCGAGTGTTACCGCGGTTGGTGTTAGGCACGTTGGCATTGACGAGACTTTCCCGGTTGTTGATGGAGAGTCCCGCCACGCCAAACGTCGTGGCGACATGTTTGTTCCAAGTGGCGTCCCATCGCAATTGCACGGCGGACAAAACGGGATCAGTCGTCGCGCCGCTTAATTCGTCCAGCATGAATCCTCCCGCATTCAGCTTGAGTGTGTGATGGTCGTTAAACGCGTAGGACAACTGCCCTGCCAATCCTTCCGGCGTGTAATCACGGTCAAACAACATCGTGGACGGAAACACAAAGGGATTTTCCATCTTGCCGAAAGTCATTGTTGCATTCCATTCCTTTGTGCGAAGTGGCGTCCACTTGCCGTAGGCCATGTCAAGATAGACAAATTTCTTTGAGCCGCCGTCCTGGAAAGAGGTGTTGCCAGAAATGGCATCACCGCCAAAAGTTCCAGAGGGTTCCCCCGACGTAAGCCGGAAGCCAGCCTCCAAACCATCACTCAGAGCCGCCGTGACTCCGAAACGGAGACGGTAACGAAGGCGATTGCGGTCCACGAATGCCGGATTCTCACTGAAGATTCCGTCGTAGCGCCCACGAAAATCACCGTTGAGTTTGAGTGCCGACACCCAATCCGGCATTCCGCTCTTCGCAGAGTAAGCTTTTGAAAAGTCCTTGTCGCTCTCTTCGCGCAAGTCGCTGGCTTCCTTCACAGAAAGCACTCCTTTGTCCACAAGCTTGTCGAGCAGTGAGTCCACGCTCTGCGCGCTGCCGTTAATGCAATAGCCCGCCACCGCCGCGATTGCGACGATGCCCATCTTCAGTTTTTTGTTTTTCATTTCGCAATT
>JAYUAV010000255.1:0-10450 GCA_043741175.1 Verrucomicrobiota bacterium | reverse complement strand
GCCTGCCTCCAATCCCTCCTCGGATTTTAGTGCGTAGGCCCTGGTCGAGAGGGTGGTCTGCAAGGAGTCGCCGCTTACTGCCGACTTGGTTGATTTATTATGGTTGGTGGAAACTTCCCGCAGTCGCCGTGCGGGAAATGGAGTCCCGTATGAAATCTATTCCAGTCGCAGAAACTTCAACACTTCTTCCATGTCCACCGGAATCGGAGCTTTGAAGTGAACGATCTTGCCAGTGCGCGGATGGGTAAAGGAGAGCTTGAACGCGTGGAGTAAGACGCGTGGGGCTTTGTAGCCGGTTAACTCCGTTAATTGCTTCGTTTGGCGCGGGCCGTAGGTGGCGTCGCCTGCGACGGGAAAACCGAGGTGTTGGAAGTGAACACGAATTTGATGCGTGCGACCCGTGAAGAGTTGCGCTTCGACGAGTGTGGCTTGGTTGAGGCGTTCGATGACGCGATAGCCAGTGTGTGCGGCGCGACCATCGCTTTCATCTCGCACAGCCATGCGTTTGCGATGTGTGGGATGACGCGCGATGGCGGCGCGGATGTTTCCCTCGGTGCGCGGGAGTTCGCCGCAGAGGATGGTGAGATAAAATTTATCCACGGTGCGCCCGGCGAATTGCGCGGAGAGCGAGGCGTGCGTCTCGTCGTTCTTGGCGACGACGAGGCAGCCGCTGGTTTCCTTGTCGAGCCGGTGAACGATGCCGGGGCGCGCCACACCGCCGATGCCGCTGAGTCCGCCTTTGCAGTGGTGCAGCAACGCGTTGACGAGCGTGTGTTCCTCGTTGCCCGCTGCCGGATGCACCACGATGCCGGGAGGTTTGTTCAACACGAGCAGCGATTTGTCTTCGTAAATGATTTTGAGCGGGATGTCTTCTGGTTGCGCTTCGGCGGGCTTGGCTTCGGGGATTTCTATTCGCACCACTTCACTCGCGCGCGGCGAGTGCGTGGCTTTGGTGGGCTTGGCGTTGACAGTGATGTGGCCTTCTTCGATGAGCCGCTGGATCGCGCCACGCGACAGGGTCGGGAATTGGCGACGCAGAAAAGCATCCAGCCGCTCGCCGGGGTGCGAGTGTTCGATGAGGAGGGTTTCAGTGCGGAGAGACATCAGGATAAGTTACAAGTTGAACGTTGCAGGCGCGGTCGAGCTTCATAACTTGCAACCTTCAACCTTGAACCTTGCAACTGTCCTTGCCCGCGCGTTCGGTTTGCCACGTCACCCAAAACAGCACTGTCACACCCACGCAGATGCCGCTGTCTGCGATGTTGAACGCCGGAAAGCCCACCTCACCATTCGCCGTGTCTAGGTAGAAGCGGAGGAAATCAATGACGTGCTGGCGGGATGGGATGATGCGGTCGGTGAGGTTGCCCGCGATGCCTCCGAGGATCATGCCGAAAGCGATCTGCCCTGCGAGCGTGCGGGTGCTGAAGTGTTTCCTCGCAAAGATCAATGCCACGAACGCGATTCCAGCAACAACCGCCAAGAGGGTGTTTCTGTCATGAAATAAACTCCAGGACGCGCCAGTGTTCTGCCAATGGACGAACCGGAAGAAGCCGTCCACAATGACTTTTTCCTGGCCGCGGTCTAGTGATTTCAGGACGAAAAACTTGGTGAGCTGGTCAAAACCGTAGATCACCGCCGCCACCAAGACCGTCCAGCGGAGTGGTGGTCCGGGAATTGCGGACGGGGTGTTGTTGGTTGCACTCATGTTTCCGGTCAATCGAAAGGCCGGAGGACCAGCTTGCCGGATAAAGCCCATAAGAATCCAGCGCAAAGACGTGCTGATAATTCGGTTGACAGTCCCTGCTCGAATCCTAAACTGCTTTTGAAAGTCACGTTGTCTCGCAAACGATAATATTTATGAAAACGATGAACAAAACCCTCACTTGGTTGATGGCAGCCGTAGTGTCACTCGCCTTGGTCGTTCCTGCCGGAGCAGAAACCTCAGCCGCCCGCACAGGCAAAGTCGTGCGTATCAAAGGCGAAGCCCGTTACTCAACAGGCAAAAAAATCTGGGAGCCGCTCAAAGTCGGCGCGATCCTCAAGCCCGGCTCAATCGTTCAAACTGCAAAACATTCCTTCGTGGACATCGTCGTCAACGAAGACGAAAGCGCGGCAGCGTTCGCGCTGAAGACGCCCACAGCTACGTCCGCCGCGCCTTCATCGGGTGGCGGCGCAGGCGCATCTGCCACTCCTGCTCTTGATCAAGACGTTATCCGCGTGTTGGATGATTCCTATCTGGTATTCGACAACATGAGTGCCAAAGGCGGCCCTTCTAGTCGCGTCACAGAAACCCTCCTTGATCTGAAGAAAGGCTCCATCTTCGGCAGCGTCAAGAAACAGACCGCCGCTTCCCGATTTGAAGTCAAAATTCCGAACGGTGTTGCCGGTATCCGTGGCACGATTTTCCTCATCTCTGCCGCGGGTAACGTCTCCTGCCTGACTGGTTCAGTGGTCGCAGCATTCACGGGTTCATCCGGTGATGTCGCCACACAGGTTGTTGGCGGTGGAAATCAACTCAACACCAACACGGGTGAGATGTCTCCGATCCCAGCCTCTGAGTCTGGCCCGATGTTGATTTTGTCAAATGACACCAATTACTCAAAAGATAAAAAGGACAAGGACAAAGGCCCGGGACACGACAATGGTGGCGGCAACGACGGTCACATCTCCAATCACAAACCCTGAGTCAGAAACGTTTTCAAAAAACCAGAGCGACCTTGAGTTGCTCTGGTTTTTTTGTTTAGTTCGCCGAAGTGAAACTCCAGCCGCTCAAACAAACCCCCGCACTCATCGCGGCTGTCGTCATCCTGCTCGTCTCCATAGCCGCCGTAAGTCGTCTGGATTTCTTCGAGCGTCTGGAGCGCATGACCTATGACTGGCGCGCACGCACCGCGCTTCATTTCCCCTCGCAAGTCTCCACCAATCTCGGCTTCGCCAGCATTGACGAGGAAACCATCCAAGCCGTCAAAAGCGGGGAGGTCGGCTATCACTTCGGGTTGTATTGGCCTCGTCAAGTTTATGGGCGACTCGTCAATGAACTTTCCACCCAAGGCGCGGAAGCCATCGCGTTCGATATTTTGTTCGGCGAACTTCGCGAAGATCATGCGCCAGTCCTGATGGCAGACGGCAGCCTCCAACCATCTGATGAGAATTTCGCCAACGAACTCCATCGCGCTGGAAATTGTTTCATCGCCGCCATCACCAATCTCACCCCGCCCGATCTGTTCCTCACGAATGCCGCTGGTGTCGGCCACATTTCCACCGACAAAGATTCCGATGGCATCCTGCGTCGCGCGAAAGCTTTCACCTGGCAACTGAAGTGGCATCCGACCATCGTTCAGCAAGCTGGCATCCATCTCAGACACGCCGTCATCAAGCCGGGTATGATTGTGTTCCCCGGCGAATCTAAAGGCGACGAAGACCCGTGCATCTTTCTCGATTCCGAAAACAATTTCACGATCCCTGCTGACGATAACGGGACAACTAACGCGCCTCAAAAAGCCAAAGCCTTCACCCTTGAACGCGTCTGGCACATGGGCATCGTCCTCGCCGCGCACCATCTTAAACTCGACCTCGCTCACGCTGCCGTGGATCTCGCTCACGGAAAGATCACATTGCGTAGCGATGGCGGAGTCGAGCGTATCATCCCGGTGGATCGCGATGGATTCTTCCTTGTGGACTGGGCGTTGCACGTCGCCGATGCGCGCTTGACCATGCAACCCGTCCACAGTTTGCTCCGGCAAAATCGTCAACGCACGCGCGGTGAAAAAGTTGAACCCATCGTGAACTGGCGTGGCAAACTCGTCGTCATCGGCTCCAGCGCGCAAGGCAACGACCTCACTGATCTCGGCGCGACGCCGCTGGACAAGAGCGCGCTGCTCGTCAGCAAACATTGGAACGTGGCCAACTCCGTCCTCACGGGCAGATTCATCCGTCCCGCTTCGTCCGCGCTCCAAATCGTATTGATCGTCTTGATCGGCACCGTCACCGCATTGCTCAGTTTGAAAATGCGTGTCGTGCCCGGCCTGCTTGCGGTGTTGCTGCTCGCCGCAATATATTCAGCACTCTGCGTCGGCGTGTTCGTTCAGCAACGCCTCTGGCTGCCCATGATTCTGCCATTGGCTGGCGCGCTCTTTGTGCAATACGCCCTGCTCGTCACATATCGCGCCTTGTTTGAACAGCGCGAACAACGGCGCGTGAAAGCCATCTTCTCCAAAGTCGTCTCGCCGAACGTCGCCAAGGAATTGCTCGGTCGTGAACATCTCTCGCTCGGCGGCGCGCGTTGCGAACTCACCGTGCTGTTCGCCGACGTGCGCGGATTCACCGAGTTGACCGATGCCGCGCAGGAGCAAGTCGCAGAATTTGTACGTGATCACAAACTCGACGCCGCAGCCGCTGAAGTCGCCATGAACGAATCCGCGCGTGAAACCCTCGACACCGTCAACACCTACCTCGCGCTCGTCGCCGACACGGTGAAGAATCACGACGGCACGCTCGACAAATACATCGGCGATTGCGTGATGGCGTTCTGGGGCGCGCCCACCGCTCAACCGCAACATGCGCTGAACTGCGTGCGCGCCGCCATTGATTCACAACGCGCGCTCCATGAGTTGAACAAACGTCGTGTGGCAGAAAACAGTCAGCGCGAAACCGAGAACAAAGCCCGCGTCTCTGCCGGACTTCATCTCAAGCCGATGCTCGCCATCCTCTCGCTCGGCACAGGCATCAACACCGGTTCAGTCACCGCAGGCTTGATGGGTTCAGCCGATCACATCTTCAACTACACCGTCTTCGGGCGTGAAGTGAATCTTGCCAGCCGCCTCGAAGGCGTGTCCGGTCGCGATCGCATCATCATCGGCGAGGCCACGTATGCCGCGCTGTTGCGGGACGATCCTGTGCTCGCCGCACGCTGCATCGAACAAGAGCCGACCAAGCCCAAAGGTTTCCAGAAACCTGTGCGCAACTTTGAAGTGCCATGGCAAACGTGATCGCTCGCGGATTTCAGATTGAATTCTACGCCGCGCGTCGCTTCTACTAAACACATGGACGCGCCAATCTCAACCGCATGGCAACCCGTCACGCCGCAAGGCGTCGCGGCGTTTGCCCATGCGCCGTGGCGAAGACTGTTGCTCGTGCAACTCATCGCGGCGTTGCTGGTTGGTGGAGCCACGGCATGGTTCATCCAGATCAGTTATTTTCCAACGATCACGTCCGCCATTGAAAACTTGCCGATCAAAGGAGAAATCCGCAGGGGGAAACTCACCTGGAACGGCACGTCACCCGCCGTTCTCGCTGCCGGAAAATTCCTCGCTCTGACCGTGGACATGGATCACGCCGGGCAAAAACGAACTGTCGCCGATGTGCAATTCGAGTTCGGTCGCACCAATGTTTTCATCCACTCGCTACTCGGCTACACCGTCGTAGAATACCCGCGCGATTGGGTGTTCGCGACAAACCGACCCGAACTCGAACCGCTCTGGGGCGCATGGCGACCACCGATTCTTGCGCTCACCGTATTGGGTGTTGCGGCAACGTTAATGGCGAGTTGGTTTCTGCTCGCGACGCTCTATGCCGCACCGATCTGGATGCTGGGATTTTATTTGAATTGCGATCTGTCCTGGCGACGGAGCTGGCGGTTCTGCGGCGCGGCGTTATTGCCGGGCGCGATATTGATGCTGTTCGCGATCTCCTTTTATACACTCGGCGTCATGGACCTGGTGCAACTCGGATTTGTGTACGCGTCTCATCTGTTACTCGGCTGGGTTTATTTGTTCGTGGCAATTTTCTTCGTGCGCCGCGTGGGTGAAACCAGCGCGCCGAAAAACCCATTCAAGTCCTCGAAGTAGCAGTGCGCCTCACGCGCTTTTCACAGCGATTACGGCTTTTAGATATTTCCCCGTGTGACTCTCCGCACACGCCGCCACTTGCTCAGGCGTTCCCTGAATCACGATGTTCCCGCCGCCATCGCCGCCTTCCGGCCCGAGATCAATCACCCAGTCCGCCATTTTGATCACGTCCAGATTGTGTTCGATGATGAGCAACGTATTTCCCGACGCGCGCAGCTTGAACAAAACCTCCAGCAACTTTGCCACGTCGTGGAAATGCAAACCCGTCGTCGGCTCATCGAGAATGTAAAGCGTGCGTCCGGTCTGCTTGCGACTCAACTCCGCAGCCAGTTTGATGCGTTGCGCCTCACCACCGCTCAATGTCGTGCCCGATTGACCAAGCCGGATGTAACCCAATCCCACCTCCGCGAGCGTGAGCAACGGATCGAAAATCTTCGGCACCGCGCGGAAAAAATTCAACGCCTCGTCCACCGTCATGTCCAACACGTCGGAGATGTTCATGCCCTTGAACGCTATCTCCAGCGTCTCGCGGTTGTACCGCTTGCCGTTGCAGTTCTCGCACGTCACATAAACGGGCGGCAGAAAGTTCATCTCAATCTTGATGAGGCCGTCGCCCTGACACTTCTCGCATCGCCCGCCCTTCACGTTGAAACTGAAGCGCCCTGATTCGTAACCGCGAATCTTCGCCGTCGGCAACTTCGCAAACAAATCGCGGATCGCGTTGAACATCCCGGTGTAAGTCGCCGGATTACTTCTCGGTGTCCGTCCAATCGCCGTCTGATCAATTACCACGATCTTCTCGAGCCCCTCGTAATTCTTGATCTCCTTATGCGCGCCGGGACGTTCCTTCGACCCGTAAAACTTCCGCATCAACGCGCGCCGCAACGTGTCATCCACCAGCGTGCTCTTGCCCGAACCGCTCACGCCCGTCACGCAGGTGAACAGCCCGATGGGAATGCGTGCGTTGACGTTCTTCAAATTGTTTTCACTCGCACCAACGATCTCAATCGTCCCGCGATCCTTATCCGGTTTCTTGCGTTCCTTCGGCAACGGAATGTTCAACTCGCCTGTGAGATAACGCCCCGTCAGTGAACGCTTGTTCGCCAGCACTTCCTGCAACGTCCCCGCCGCCACCACTTCGCCACCATGCACACCCGCGCCCGGCCCGAGATCGAGAATATAATCCGCCGCGCAAATCGTGTCCGCGTCGTGTTCGACCACGAGGACGGAGTTGCCCAGATTGCGCAAACCTTTGAGCGTTTCGAGCAAGCGATCATTGTCGCGCTGATGCAACCCGATACTCGGCTCGTCGAGAATGTAAAGCACACCGACCAGCCCTGCACCGATCTGCGTCGCCAACCGGATGCGCTGCGCCTCACCGCCAGAGAGCGACCCGCTCTCGCGATTCAACGTGAGATAGCCCAGCCCGACGTTCTTGAGAAAACCGAGCCGCGCACGAATCTCCTTGATGATCTCGCCCGCAATCTTCAACTGAAACTCTGTCAGCTTGAGCGCCGCAAAAAACTCATCCGCTTTGTTCACCGAGAGGAGACAGACATCCATGATCGAAAGCCCGGGGATGGTAGGGCGCGTCACTCCGTGCGCGCCGGTCTTGGTTTGTCCACGCACGCCCTCACCCCGGCCCTCTCCCCCGAGGAGAGGGAGAATAGTTTTCCGCGTCTCGTTACTTTCACCGCCGCTTGATTCACGCTGATGCTGGCTACGATTCTCCCTCTCCCCTTCGGAAGGGGAGAGGGCCGGGGTGAGGGAACTTCTCGCCCCACCGAGCGTCACCGCCAAAATCTCCGGCCTCAGCCGCTTGCCCTCGCACGCATCACAAAACTGCGGGCTCATGAATGCCTTGAGCCGGTTGCGCGTGAACTCGCTTTCGCTCTCCGCGTAAAGCCGCTCCATGTTCGGCAACACGCCCTCGAACGGACGCTTCACCGTGCTCGCCTTCCCCGCGCGCCAGAATTGAAATGAAATCTCCGCCTCACCCGAGCCATGCATCAACACTCGCTTGAAATCTTCCGGCAAATTCTTGTAAGACGCTTCCATGCTCTGGCCGAAATGCCCCGCAATCGCCTTCAGCATCGCCTTGTAATAAACGATCATCCGCTTCCCACCGCGACGCCACGGTAAGACCGCGCCCGACTCTAGCGACTTGTCCGCATCCGGCACAACGAGGTCAGTATCAAAGATCATCTTCTGCCCGAGGCCATGACAGACGGGACACGCCCCGTTCGGTGAGTTGAACGAAAAATGTTTCGGCGTCGGCTTCTCGTAACTCTTCCCCGTGCCGGGAGAATACATGCGGTTGCTGTGGAGGGTCTCGATCCACGTTTCGCTGGTAGGGCGCGTCACTCCGTGCGCGCCGTCGCTGCCCTTGCCACGAGCGGCGGGCAGAGGACTGCCCGCCCTACCTTCTGGCAATTGATGCAACGTCACCACAATCCCCTGCCCCCAGCGAATCGCCGTCTCCACAGAATCCTGCAAGCGCACCCGCACCTTCTCCTCCATCACGAGCCGATCCACCACCGCTTCGATGGTGTGCGCTTGCTTCGCATCCAACCGCACGCGCACATTCGGGTCCGTGAGTTCCACCAACTCCCCATCCACGCGGGCACGAACGAAACCTTCCCGCTGCAACCGCTCGATCACATCGCGGAACTCGCCCTTCTCTCCACGCACCACCGGCGCAAGCAACATCACCTTCGTCCGCTCGGGCAACGCGAGGATTTTGTCCACGATGTCGCTGGTGGTCTGTGCCACGATGGGTTCGCCCGTGTCCGGACAATGCGCCTGACCGACATGCGCGTAAAGCAACCGCAGATAATCGTAAATCTCTGTCGTGGTGGCGACCGTCGAACGCGGATTCATTCCCGAAGTGCGCTGCTCAATGGCGATGGCGGGCGAGAGACCCTCGATGTAATCCACCTCCGGCTTCTGCATCTGATCAAGGAACTGCCGCGCGTAGGCGGAGAGGCTCTCCACGTATTTGCGCTGACCCTCGGCGTAGATCGTGTCGAACGCGAGCGACGACTTGCCGCTGCCGCTCAGTCCGGTGATGACCACCAGCTTGTCGCGCGGAATTTCGAGCGTGAGATTCTTGAGATTATGCTCCCGCGCCCCGCCAATGCGGATGAATTCTTTGCTCATATAATAATCCGGTTGTAGGCGACGACGTAAGGAGTCGTCCAAGCGGTCACCACCATCGTCAGCCCGCTCCAAGCACTCCTCACGTCGTGCCCTACAAACTAAATAATTGATTCAAACCTGCGAATTCTTGGACTCAACTAATCGAGAAGCGTAGGACGGCGGCCAAGGCGTGGAAAGGAAAGAAGTGCCAGCAGGTAATCTCAAGATGCACCCAGTGCTGGCGGAAAAATTAGTAGGTGCGTTGAATATCCGCCCGTCGTTACTTCATCTCATCTCAATGACAACAGGGCAATGATCACTACCCATGACTTTCGGGAGGATGGCGGCGTGTTTGAGTTGTGGACGTAGCGATTGTGAGATGAGGAAGTAGTCCAGTCGCCAGCCGATGTTCCGGGCGCGGGCGTTGCTCATCGGACTCCACCATGTGTAATGACCACCGCTCTTTTCAAACTCGCGGAACGTGTCCACGAATCCTGCCTTCACCACTGCGTCGAATCCCGCGCGCTCTTCCGGCGTGAAACCGTGATTCTTCACGTTCGCCTTCGGATTACTGAGATCAATCTCCGTGTGCGCCACGTTCAGATCGCCGCACCAGATGACAGGCTTTTTCTTTTCGAGCTTCTTGAGGTAGGCGAGGAAGTCTTTGTCCCACTGCTGACGATACGCGAGCCGCGTGAGTTCGCGTTTGGAGTTGGGCACATAGACGTTCACGAGGAAGAAGTCGGTGTATTCAGCCGTCAACACGCGACCTTCATTGTCATGCTCGGTTACGCCGATGTGCGGTGTGACTTTGAGCGGACGTTCCTTCGTGAAGATGGCTGTGCCGGAGTAGCCTTTCTTCTCAGCGCAGTTCCAGAACGTGGTGTAGCTCGCGTGCCAGAGTTGTTCCACCTGATCGGGCGTGCATTTGGTTTCCTGAAGGCAAAGCACGTCCGGCTTTTCTGCGGCGAGAAATTCCAGAAAGTTTTTCTTCAACACAGCACGCAGGCCGTTGACGTTCCAAGAAATGAGTTTCACGAGAGTTTTATTTTAACCACGGTTTCAAAAGTCTGGATAGGTGGATTGGTGGATAAATGGATGACGCGCTCCGGCATCCAATAATCCATCCATCAATCCGTTCATCTCCATGTCCATGTCCATCCGTAGTTGAAAAATCACCCCGGCGGCCACGTCATCTTGCGTCCGCCGAGGATGTGGCAATGCAGGTGCGGCACCGCTTCGCCCGCGTCCGGGCCATTGTTGAACACCAGCCGGTAGCCGCTCTTCGTCAAACCGAGTTTGTCCGCGACTTCACCCGCTTTCAGCAGCAAGTGGCCCAGGACTTGATGATCCGCCGGCCCCGCCTCGGCGATGCGTGGAATGGGCTGTTTCGGAATCAACAGCACATGCGTGGGCGCTTGCGGGTTGATGTCGCGAAAGGCGCAGACAAGGTCGTCTTCATAGAC
>JAYUAV010000254.1:0-3807 GCA_043741175.1 Verrucomicrobiota bacterium | reverse complement strand
ACAATTAAATAGATAAACGATCTGGACGAGAACGACGACGTTCACGACGGCGGTGCGCGCCACCATGATGCCAGCCTGCTCGATGCGGAGTTCCCAAAGGAACACGCTGAGTCCTCCGATCACCATGATGAGCGAGACCAGTCCGGTGCGCATGAGCAGTCCGAAGGTCAGCAAGGGTTGCTTCGGATCGCGCGGTGGGCGGCTCATCACGTCACCTTCCTTCGGCTCGAACGCCAGCGAAAGACCGAGCAAGGTGTCGGTGAGATTTATCCAGAGCAGTTGGAGCGGCACCAACGGCAGCGGCAGCCCCAGAACGATCGTGCTCAGGAGCATGAGCGCTTCGCCCAAATTGGTCGGAATGATCCAGACGATGAACTTGGTAAGGTTGTCGAACACGCCTCGCCCTTCCTCCACGGCGGCCTCGATGCTCGCGAAGTTGTCGTCGGTGAGAATCATCGCCGCCGCGCCTTTGGCCACGTCCGTGCCGCTGATGCCCATCGCCACACCGATGTCCGCCTGCTTGAGCGCGGGCGCGTCGTTCACGCCGTCGCCGGTCATCGCGACCACATGCCCGCGTGACTGTAGCGCACGAACGAGACGAAGTTTTTGTTCCGGCGCAACCCGCGCAAACACAGCGGTGCGTTCGGCCACGTCGAGAAGTTGTTCGTCGGAAACCTTCTCCAGTTCGCGGCCTGAGAGTGCAACGAGTTGTCCATTTTCCTCCTGGCCTTTCAAACCAATTTGTCCCGCGATGGCGCGGGCCGTGATGAGGTGATCGCCGGTGATCATCTTCACCGCGATGCCAGCGCGCTGACATTGTTGAACGGAAACGATGGCTTCGGGTCGCGGCGGATCCATCATTCCTTGCAGACCGAGGAAGGTCAGGCCTTCGGCGACGTGACTGTGATCGAGTTTGGCATGGGTGGCGTCCACATGACGGCGAGCCAAGGCCAGCACGCGCAGACCACGCCCGGCCATTTGCTCAACAGCGCGATGCATCGCGTCTTGATCGAGGGCGATGAGTTCTCCGCGTTCCCCGAGTGCGTCGGTGCAGCGAGGAAGAAGCCGCTCCACCGCACCGACTTTGTAAATGACCCGGCCCTTGGGCGTTTCATGCAACGTCGCGCGAAACATGTGTTCGGATTCAAACGGAATCGTGTCGAGACGCGGTGCAGCTTGATGCGTCTCCGCGTGCGGCAAGCCGCCCTTTTCGGCAGCGACGACGAGCGCGGCTTCCGTCGGATCGCCTTGCACTTTCAACTGGTCATCTTTGCGGACAATTTGGGATTCGTTGCACAGCACACCCGCGCGCAGACATTCGTCGAGCGCGGGATGTTCCGGTACTTTCACGACTGCGCCGTCGAGATGAAGCTCGCCCTTGGGTTCGTAACCCGCGCCGGTCACGGCGTAAAGTTTTCCGCCTGCAAAAATTTCCTGAACCGTCATCTCGTTCTTGGTGAGCGTGCCGGTTTTGTCCGAGCAAATGACGGTGGTGCTGCCGAGCGTCTCGACGGCGGGAAGCTTGCGGATGATCGCTTTCCGTTTCGCGAGACGCGAGACGCCGATAGCGAGAACGATGGTAACAGCGGCGGGCAAACCTTCAGGAATTGCGCCGACGGCTAATGCCACTGCCGCCATGAACATCTCAACAGGTTTTTCGCCGCGCGCGACACCCAGCGCAAACGTGACAACCGCGAGTCCAACAATGACCCAGAGCACCAGCTTGCTGAACTGCGCGATCTTTTTTGTCAGCGGCGTGGATAATTCAACCGCGCTGGAGATGAGCCGGGCGATGTGGCCGGTCTCGGTTTCGTCGCCAATCTTGAACACGACGCCTTCGGCCTGGCCGCTGGTGATGAACGTGCCAGCGTAGGCGAGATTTTTGCGCTCCGCCAAAATTGTGTCCAACGGAAGCGGGTCAGGATGTTTGGCCACGGGAAGCGATTCCCCGGTGAGAGCAGATTCGTCGGCGTGCAGATTGCGGACTTGAACGAAGCGCAGGTCGGCGGGAACGCGGTCGCCAGATTGGAGCAGCACTACATCGCCCGGCACGAGTTCCTCGGAGTGGACGCGCTGTTTGCGATTGTCGCGGCGCACGGTGGTTTCCGTAGCGACCATTTTGGCGAGCGCTTCAATGGCTTTTTCCGCCTTCGCTTCTTGGAGAAAGCCAACGATGGCATTGATCAGCACGACGCCGAAGATGACCGACGCATCCACCCATTCGCCGAGGAACGCCGTGACGCCGACCACCAACAGCAGGATGTAAACAAGCGGTTGATTGAACTGTTGGAGAAACTTGAGCCACGCCGGAGTGCCGCGCTGCGCGGTGACACGGTTTGGGCCGGATTCTTTCTGGCGGCGTTGCACTTCCTCTGCTGACAGGCCAGTGGAAAAATTCACGCCAAGGTTTTCAACAGCTTCTTCAGCCGCTAACCTGTGCCAAGGTTTATCAATCTGTTTTTCCATCAAATGATGCGGTCATGGCTAGGTTGTGTTGGCTGATTCCAAGTTTGTTGGGTGCTGCATTTTTCCTTTGACAGAGTTGAGCAATGTCACAGAAAAATCTTCCAGGAGCTATGGGGTGTTCACCCAACAAACGGTCTCTATGCAATCAGTGTTTTGAAGCGCTCAAAGTTTTGCGCGCCGCAGTCGCAACGCGTTCCCAATCACCGAAACCGAACTCAAGCTCATCGCCGCACCTGCGATGATGGGACTCAACAGCAAGCCGAAGAACGGATAGAGCAAACCCGCCGCGATGGGAATTCCCAGCGCGTTATAGACGAACGCGAAGAAAAGATTCTGCCGGATGTTACGCATCATTGAACGGCTCAACGTAATCGCCTTGGCGATGCCGCGCAGATCGCCTTTGACGAGCGTGATGCCGGCACTCTCCATCGCCACGTCCGTGCCAGTCCCCATTGCGATGCCGACGTGCGCGGCGGCGAGCGCGGGCGCGTCGTTAATGCCATCACCGGCCATCGCAACAATTTGGCCTTGTTGTCGAAGTTGCTGGATGCGCTCGTGTTTATGCTGCGGCTCAACGCCCGCCTCGACTTGATCGAGACCGAGTTTCTTGGCCACGGCGTTCGCGGTGCGCTCGTTGTCGCCGGTGAGCATGATGATTTTCAGGCCGAGCTTGTGAAGTTGCGCGATGGCTTCGGACGTGGATGCCTTGATGGGGTCGGATACCGTAAGAATTCCGGCTGCCTTGCCATTGATGGCGACGAACATTGCCGTCTGTCCTTCCTCCTGCAATGCCGTTGCCTTGGATTCGAGAACTCCCAAGTCCGTGACTCCGCGCTCTTGTAGAAATTTTAGTTTGCCGACAGCGATTTCGCGTCCGCCCATCTTGCCGACGACTCCTCCGCCTGTAATTGAAGTAAAGTCCGCCACGCTTTCCAGTTTCAGTTTGCGTTCCTTTGTGCCGTGAACAATCGCGGCTGCGAGCGGATGTTCGCTGTTCTGTTCAACTGATGCGGCGGCAAGCAACAATTCATCTTCACTCACGCCGTTTACCGGAAGGATTTGCGTAAGGCGCGGCTTGCCTTCGGTCAGCGTGCCGGTTTTGTCCACGACGACGGTGGTGATGCGTTCCATGACTTCCATGGCTTCGGCGTTGCGGATGAGCACGCCCTCCTGCGCGCCGCGTCCAATACCGACCATGACGGACATCGGCGTGGCGAGTCCGAGCGCGCACGGACACGCAATGATGAGCACGGCGACCGCGTTGACGATGGCGTGAGCGAAGCGTGGCTCTGGCCCGAACCACGCCCATACAACAAATGTGATGAGCGCGATGGCTAAGAC
>JAYUAV010000253.1:0-11006 GCA_043741175.1 Verrucomicrobiota bacterium | reverse complement strand
ATTCACCCGCGCAAGTCGACACCAATCAACCACTTCCAGTCACACCGCCAAAACTAGTTTGATGCGTAGGCCCTGCCATTATGGGTGTGACTGAAACCGCCGTTCAAGGCGAGTTCCTCCTCGTCTTCGAAACGGGAAGCATAAAGCCGAGGACGAGGACGACAACGACCATGGTTGCGCGGCAGTTTCAGTCACACCCGCGAGACGCTGGCACTTTGGGGCAGTGTCAAGATGCGACCGAGGCCTTCAAGAGAAGCCGGGAAAGTTTGACCTTGCACTACCCCGCGCCTAAACTCGCCGTCTTGTTTTATGAAGATTTTGGTTTGTGATCCGATTTCGCCGAAAGGCATCGCACTGCTGCAACAACGACCTGAATTCGAGGTCGTGGTTCTCCCTAAACGTCTAACCGAGGCGGAATTGCTCCCCATCGTCTCCGAGGCGGTCGCGATGGTTGTCCGCTCTGAAACCAAGGTGAGCAAGAAGATTCTCGAAGCAGCACCGAAGCTCCGTGTCGTCGGTCGCGCCGGAGTCGGCGTGGACAATGTGGATGTGGAAGCCGCCACCCAACGCGGTGTGGTGGTGATGAACACGCCCGCTGGCAACACCATCACCACGGCGGAACTGACCTTCACTATGCTCCTCAGTCTCGCGCGTAAAGTGCCGCAGGCGCACGGGACGATGGTGGCGGGCAAGTGGGATCGGAAACAGTTTCAAGGCGTCGAACTCTCCGGCAAAACTCTTGGCGTACTCGGCATGGGCCGCATCGGGACGGAAGTCGCCAAACGCGCCATCGCCTTCGGGATGCGCGTGGTGGGCTACGATCCTTTCCTCACCGACGCCCGCGCCAAAGCTCTCGGCATCGAACTCGCCTCCGAACTGGATAGCGTTTATCGCGAGGCCGATTTCATCACCGTTCACATGCCCGTGACCGAGCAGACCAAGGGCATGTTGAACACGGCTGCGTTCGCCAAAATGAAACCCGGCGTCCGCATTGTGAATTGCGCTCGTGGCGAAATCATCGTTGAGAACGATCTCATCGCGGCGTTGGATTCCGGCAAAGTCGCAGCAGCAGGCTTGGATGTTTTCATTGTCGAACCGCTCGCAGCAGATCATCCCTTCCGTAAGCATCCCAGCATAATTCTCACTCCGCATCTTGGTGCCAGCACCGAGGAAGCGCAGGAAAAGTGCGGTGTCGAAGTCGCCGAAGTCATCACGGGCTACTTGCTCACCGGCGAAGTTCGCAACGCGGTCAACATGCCTTACCTCGACGCGGAAACTTACGAGAAGGTTAAACCATATCTCTTGCTCGGCGAGAAACTCGGTAAGTTGCTCGCGCAACTCGCGCCCGCGCAGGTGGACCGTTTGCACGTCACTTACGGCGGCAAGGCTCAGGAATTGCCGAATATTGATCCCGTGACGCGCGCCGTGGTGCAGGGCTTCCTGTCACGCGCCTCGGTGAAGGACTTGAACAACATCAACGTCCGCAGCATCGCTTCCACACTCGGCCTCACGGTTGAGGAGAAGCGTTCGAGCGAACCTGTCACGTTCAATGAATGGCTGCATGTGCAGGCGTTTAATGGCAATGAGAAGGTCATTTCTGCTGGCGGAACATTCTTCGGGTCGCCGAACAATCCGCGCATCGTCCGCCTTTACAGCTTGCCCGTGGAAATCCCGATCAGCGGCGTCATGTTACTTTTATCGAACAAAGACCGGCCCGGAATTGTCGGTTATCTCGGCACGTTGCTTGGCAAGCACAAGGTGAACATCGCCAGCATGAGCCTGAGCCGGGACACGGCAGGTGGCGATGCGTTCACGGTGTTGAATCTCGACAGCGAACCGCCCGCAGCGGTGATCGCCGAGTTGGAAAAAGACGATTGCATACGCAACGTCAAAGTTGTGAAATTATAGTTAAACAAAAACCAAACATGATTAATTGTATCCAGAAAGTTCTCTTTATTGCGCTCGCGACTTCAATCGTCGCCACGTCGCCGAGTCTCGCTGCCACCGCTGGCTCAACCAACACCTCCGGCGCGAGCAAGATCGCCGACCTGATCGGCGACCCCGTCCTTGCCAAGGGCAAGGGCGTGGAGATCAAGCGCAGCCAGTTGGATGCTGAGATGTTGAACGTGCAAGCCATGGCCAGCGCGCGACGTCAGCAGATTCCCGCTGACCAGATGGTTCTGATCGAACGGGAAAAGCTCAACGACCTCATCGGATTTCAATTGCTGCTTAAAAAAGCCAACGACGCTGACAAAGCCAAAAGCAAAGCGCAGTTCGAGAAAGCACTCGCGCGTCTAAAGAAAGATAACAAGCTCACGGACGAAGAGTTTGTTGAAAAACTTTCCACGCAATTGAAGATTCAGAAGCTCACCCGCGCCGAGTGGGACAAGCAGCGCATTGATCAAATCACCGTGGCCGCCACACTGGAACGCGAGTTGAAGGTCAACATCACCGACGCGGACGCGAAGAAATTTTACGACGAGAATCCCGCCAAGTTCGAGCAACCCGAACAAGTCCGCGCCAGCCACATTCTCATCGGCACACGCGACATGGAGACGGGCACTGAGTTCACCGAGGAACAAAAGAAAGCCAAGCGCAAGGTGGCTGATGACCTCCGCAAGCGCGCTGTTGGGGGCGAAGATTTCACCAAGCTCGCCAAGGAATTCTCCGAAGACCCCGGCTCGAAAGAAACCGGCGGCGAATACATCTTCGGTCGTGGCAAGATGGTGCCTGAGTTTGAAGCCGCAGCCTTCTCGCTCAACACCAATCAAGTCAGCGATGTTGTCGCCACGCAGTTCGGCTATCACATCATCAAACTCAGCGAGAAGATGCCCGCCAAAATGACATCGCTCGCAGAAGTTTCCGACGACCTCAAGGAAGCGCTCAAGTCCCAGGAACTTCAGAAGCAGCTTCGCGAAACTGATTTCATGGAAAAACTCATGAAAGACGCTGACGTTGAAATCCTTGATGAGAGGATGAAGAAGCTCGATGAACTCATGCCCAAAGCTGACAAGTCCGAGAAGTCAGCCGCAAAGCCTGACGCGAAGAAGTAATCCAACCCTTTCAATCAAACCGCGCCCGCTGAAAAGCTGGCGCGGTTTTTTTGTGGTTACCGCGCCCTGCGTTGCAATGGCCTCATGGGATTGCTCGGCGAAGATTATTGCGGGATGAGTCGGCGGCTGGCCGAGGGTCTGGTGTTCTGCTGGTTTTGCGGGCTGGAGGAACTGGCGTCCGTGCGCGTGCCGGGCAAGAGCACATTACAGGATTACACCCACTGGCTGACTGCCCAAACGATGCGCCCGCGCAGCGAGCAACTGATCCTAGTCGCGCATCAACCGGCGGGTGCGTGGCGATCTTCAAGAACGGATTTTGGGGACGACCGTTGAGGACCAAAGGATTTCACCATCGGGAACAAGCGGTGAGTTGGCAAGTGTTGACGCACAACCTGTGGGTGCTGGCGCGCCTGGAATAAAAACAAGAGCTGGCACTGGCGGCCTGAGCCGCAAAAAAAACTGGAGACTCAAAAACAAGGGAGCGGTGTATCCGCCGCCGGACAAAAGACTGAAAAAGCCCCACCCGGAAAACGCGACCGACCTTATCGCGACATGCGAGAACTCGGGCGGTTTCGTTTGTGCATAAGGTTCTTTCCTTCGGGCTGCCCTGAAAGCTTTCGGGGTACATCAACCAACGATGACTGACGCTACAACGGGGCGCATCAATATCCGCCTGCGTCTCGCCTATCACCCGAACAGAAACTTGATTCCGCGCGGCAGCATGTTCATCCTGACGATGTCTGAAGCTCGTTGAATCGGGTCGTAAATGGCCGTTAAATCCCAACCGAACAAAACCATGTCATCACTCGCAGGAAAAACCGGAATCGTCTTCGGCGTCGCCAACAAACGCTCCATCGCATGGGCTATCGCTCAAGCGTGGCACAAGGCAGGCGCGAAACTCGCCTTCACCTATCAGGGCGAACGCCTCAAGGAAAACGTTGAGGAACTCGCGGGAACTTTCGGCAGCGACACGCTCCTCATGCCGTGCGATGTGACCAAGGACGAAGACATCGCCCGTGTGTTCTCCGATGTGGGTGCGAAGTTTGGTAAACTGAATCTGCTCCTGCACTCCGTGGCGTTCGCGCCCAAGGAAGCACTCGAAGGATTGTTCATCAACACCACACGCGAAGCATATCGCGTGGCGCATGACATTAGCGCGTATTCGCTCGTCGCGTTGGCGCGTGGTGCTGAACCGTTGATGACCGAAGGCGGCAGCATCGTGGCCATGAGCTATTACGGCGCGGAGAAAGTTGTGCCGCACTACAACGTCATGGGCGTGGCCAAGGCATCGCTCGAAGCCAGCACGCGCTATCTCGCTTACGATCTCGGCCCGAAGAAAATCCGCGTCAATTGCATCAGCGCTGGCCCGGTGAACACTCTCGCTGCGCGCGGCATTGCTGGATTCAGCGATATGCTCAAGCATTACGAGGCTCACGCGCCGCTCAAGCGCAACGTTCTCCCGGATGAACTCGGCGCGACGGGCACATTCCTCGCCAGCGACGGTGCTGCGGCCATCACGGGTCAAGTTCTCTACGTGGACTGCGGTTATCAGATTATGGGGATGTGAGCGGAAGAAGATTTACGCAGCGGCGATCCGGCAACGGGTCGCCGCTTTTTTGTTGGAATCATCCGCGCTCTGGGGAACGGACGATGAAACAATAATAATCTGACGGAGAATACGATTAGCCCGAACTCTGAAATCGTAATTCAACAACGGAGCTGCACCAGACGGTAGCGCACGGCGTGAGCCGGGGCTTCCCAGCCCGTCGGAAAAGACCTCCCGCAAAACGACGCGATTGAAATGTCCACGAGTCCCAAACCCCTGGCGCACTAACCGCCGCGCCGTAGTCGGACGAAGGCGGGATGCGCCGCAAAGCGGCAGCGGAAATTAGCCAGACACAACGTGTCTGGTTACAAAGGCGAAATAGAATTTGTCCTGAAGGGACGATGGAATTGGCACGCCGCAACGGTGCGGTGGACGAGGGCGTTTACCGCCGCACGCGAGGCGCGTGCGCTCCCTACAAGTTACGCCGCGCCGACCTGCCGCGTCGTAGCGCAGCGAAGCCGGGAATGAAGGCGGGACGGGGCTGGCTTGCCGCGCCGTAGTCGGACGAAGGCGGGGGGATTTGTTGCGGGTGGGGCTACAAAGATTTCGCTCCTGATGGAGTTGGAGACGAGGCGGGTTAGGCACGGATTTACTCCATTCACAATCATTCACAACAAATGTGAAGGAATCCCAATCAAAGCGCTCAACTCAACTTTGTTTTCAGCGAACCAGCCTGCTAATTTGCTTTTCTCGATGACTTCGACTCTGCCGTTAAACTGCTGATTGATTGCGTCACAAACAAAGTTCATCCAAGGTCTTTTACCAATCACAATGACAAGTTTCAAATGACCGCTAAACGACAATACTGAAGATAAGTGTGATACATCTGCGTGCAACATGGCGTTGTAAGTTTCAACTAATTGCCCCGTGGTATCCCTCCTATTCAAAGTCGTTGGAGAGTAACTCGTCCAAGGAGAGGCATCGACGTGAGCAGCACACAATGAGTATGGACAGTTGACGATGCTCAAGGCTTCCTGCATGTCTGCAAACCACGGGTGAGGCATTGGGTATGATCGGCGGAAGTAAGTGACAAGACGCAATGCCAAATCCGAAGCACCAATCGTTTCGGGCCATTGCCGCCATTTCTCAAATTCGCTTGAGGATGGATTCAGCCCAACGGTTACGATTCTCGCGCTTTGGAGGTTTCCAAAGAATGGAATCGGATGCAGTGGAATGCCGGGGCGAAGAATTTGTCCGTAAGTTGTGCGGATGTGAGCTTCTTCACGTTGGATTTTGGCAACATAAGCAGTGAGTTCAGGACTGGGGCAGCAAGCTGATTCGATGCAATCCTCAACTTCTGACTCCAACAACTTAATCGCGTGAGCGAGAAGAAACTTGTCGTCCACTTTGAGTGTGGCAAATGGACGGACAGACTCTGGAATATCGTCAATCGCCGCGTCAGGTTTTGTCGCGAAGCTTTCAAATAAGTCTGCCAAACCCTGTTCCTTCGCTTTCCGAAGCGCGTAATCCGCACCACCAGTTGACCATAATTGAAGGTGGTGTCCTTGACTCTTTAACCGCTGAAGATGTTCACGAATGTCTGACGCAGGTTGCTCGCTTGCTTCGAGCAAAGTTCCATCCACATCAATTGAGATGTTCAACGGCATGATTTACAAAAGCAGCTTCCTCCACCGCGCCAATTGCTTCGCCACTTCCTTCGTGCCGGGGGCGCCGGGGAGATTGCGTTTGGCCATCGCGCGGGTCAGATCGAATACGCCCAGCGCGTCGCGGCCAAAGGTTTGGTCCACGGATTGCAGGTCGGCGAGGGTGAGTTGGTTCAACGCTTTGCCTTCGCCTTCGGCCAGCGCCACCACGGCGCCCACCACGTGATGGGCTTTGCGGAACGGCATGCCTTTTTGCACGAGGTAATCGGCGAGGTCGGTCGCGAGCAGCGCGGGATCGCTCGCGGCGGCGAGGCAGGAGAACGAGTTCACGCTGGTGTGTTGCAGCATGGCGGACATGAGGCGCACGCAGGCGCGCACGGTGTCGGCGGTGTCGAACAACCGTTCCTTGTCCTCCTGCAAATCGCGATTGTAGGTCATGGGCAGGCCCTTGAGCAGCGTGAGCAGCGCCATGAGGTTGCCATAGACGCGTCCGGTCTTGCCGCGCGTCAACTCGGCCACGTCAGGATTTTTTTTCTGCGGCATGAGCGACGAGCCGGTGGTGTAGGCGTCGGCGATCTTGATGAAGTTGAACTCCGCGCTGGCCCAGAGAATCACGTCCTCCGCGAGGCGCGACAGGTGCATGGCGAGCACCGCACCGGCGGCGCAGAATTCGATGGCGAAATCGCGGTCGCTCACGGCGTCCATGGAATTTTGCGTGAGCTGAACCTTACCGTCGGCGTCCACGAAACCGAGCAACTTGGCGACGAGCACGCGATCCAGTTTCAAGGTTGAACCGGCAATCGCGCCGCTGCCGAGCGGGCAGACGTTGACGCGCGAGTAACAATCCCAGAGCCGTTCGCAATCGCGTTCGAGCATCTCGACGTAGGCGAGCAGGTGATGCGCGAAATAGACGGGCTGCGCGCGTTGCAGGTGCGTGTAGCCGGGAATGATGACGTCGGCGTTGTGTTCGCCGAGGGCAACGAGCGTGCGTTGCAGCCCGACGATCTCGCCAAGCAGCGCAGAGATTTCGTCGCGCAACCAGAGCCGCACATCGAGGGCGACCTGGTCATTGCGCGAGCGGGCGGTGTGGAGTTTCGCGCCAGCGGGCACTCGTTCGGTGAGCGTGGCCTCGATGTTCATGTGGACGTCTTCGAGTTCGGGCCGCCACTTGAATTTACCGTTCGCGATCTCTTTCCCAATGTTATCCAGCCCGGCGATGATGGCCTTGGCCTCGGCTTGGGTGAGCACGCCGATCTTTTGCAGCATGGTGGCATGGGCCATCGAGCCAAGCAGGTCGTGCCGCCAGAGCCGCCAGTCGAAGGAGATGGATTCGGAGAACGCGGCGACGTCCGCGCCCGGGCCGCTGGCGAACCGGCCACTGCGGGAAACTGGAGATTTTTTCTTCATACGATGCAGGGGCGAATTTGCGGCGAAGCGCGGGCAAAGTCACGCGAGAAGAAAAATCTCCTGGCAACGAAAACAGTAAAGCCGCGAACGTCGTGAACGCTCGCGGCTTTGTGAAAGAGGTTACGGATTAGTTACAGCTTGTGGTGTGGATCTGCAAGTTGCCGGTGCTGATGACTGCCGGAGCAGTCGCGCTGGTACCGATCTGCAAGACCGTGCCGCTACCGTCAGTGACTCTCAAGTATAGCAGGTCGCTGCCGCTGCCTGATTCCAGATTATCTACGGCGCGTCCGACGAATGAAACCGCAGTTGTTGCAGCGGGATTGCCGCCGATGCCACCGATGATGCCCGTGCCGTGGAAGTCAATGATGTTGACGTTGACGCGGGGTGAACGGGTGGAGACGCCAGAGCAGGAATCAACGATGATCTGTTGTCCTTGGAAGTGCAGGCCGGTTGAGTGGGCCACGACGTTCCAGTTGCCGCCGTCCGCAGCTTTGGGGCTGCATCCGGGATAGACGACGCCGCCGAAGCTGTAGTCAGCTACGCCTCTGCTTTTGCCGATGGTGCCGCCACCGGTGAGCCAGCAGTCGCCAGTAGGTGTTGTGCCGTCGCAGAAAGCTCCGCGTATATCGAACTCAATAACGGGAGCTGCCGCAATCGCCGTAAATGATTGGCAAGGCTTCTGGAGGGTGGCACCGGCGGGCAAGGTGGTCACATCCACGCAGACGATGTAAGTCGAGCCGACGTAAGGTACGTATATTTCAGCGATTCCGAGTTCGTCCGTGACGTCTTCGCCTACATTCTCGATATAAACCCGAACCCCACTGGCAGCCTTGTCGTTGGGACAGGCAATTCTAATTGGCACAAGAGTGGCACTCGCGGTCAGGCCAGACAAGGCCAAGGCCAGTAGGCCAGACATGATTGTTTTTGATTTCATATGATTTCGTTTTTGTTTTGTTTCCCAACCCGCTTTGCTCAGAAGCATTGCCCGCAGACATCGGGTTGCAAAGAGGCACTTGGCAGGTTTTAGGTTTCTTGAACAGCTAAGTTTTTAATTTAATTCGTCAAAAGTGTCCAAATGAACGATTACGGATTACTTCAATCAGTAAAATACTGGATATGATTTCACTCCTGATGGGGTTGAGCGATTAACGGGAGCAATCCCCCGGAAAACTTCCAAAGAAATCAGCATCCTGAAGGGATGTCAGAAACTCTGCGACCTCTCCGAGGTCGTGAAATATTCCGCTTCTTTCGGGGGTGTCGTCCCCGCTTCGCGTGACGCCTCAACCCCCGGCTAATTTCTTGCAGCCCTCTGGGCTGCCTTCGGGCAAACTTTGTTTGCGGGAAAGCGCGTTACTTGAAAAGAATTAGGGCGGCATCCGAAGATGCCGCCCCGATTGAAACCGAGTTGTGCGTTCAGTTCAAATCGCCCAACCTTTGCGGTTGTTGCGCTTCACGAATTGTGCGGCTTCGGGGGCGTTGGTGGCGCGCATGTTCGGGCCGTCCCATTCGAGTTTCTTGCCGACGCGCAGCGCGATACAACCCAGCAGGATGATCTCCGTGAGATACCCGGCGATCTCGAAGTTGGAATACGGGGTGGGGCCACCTTTGCATCCGGCGATCCATTCTTGATGATGGCGGAAGTCCGTGTCGCCCGTGAAGGCGTTGCGCGGAATGGTTTGGGGGATCGTTTTCACGCCGGGATGATCTTTACCGTTGAGCAGTTCTTTCTCGCCGTTGAGTCGGATGAAGAACTTCGCGCCGTAGTCATCGGGTGAAAACAATTTGCCCTTGTCACCGATCAAGACGCAGCCGCTGCCAGGAACTTCGCCCATCATCTCTTCGATCTCGGCGGTGACTTCCTTCGCAGGTTTGTTTTTTCCATCGTGACGATAAGGATTATCTGGAAGCGGATTGCCGCCGTCATACCAGTGAAAGTTCACGGCTGGGAGACCATCGCGTTCCGGGAAGAGAAAGCGAATCTTGGATTTGAGCGGATAGGATTCATTGTTGATGCCGGAGGATTCGGCTTCGATCTCCGTGGGGTAACCGAGCTTGAGCGCGCGGAAGGGCATGTTGGCTGTGTGGCAAGCCATGTCACCGAGAGCGCCGGTGCCGAAATCCTGCCAGCCGCGCCAGGCGAAGTGCGCGTAGGCATCTTTTTTGTAGGGGCGATCTTGCGCCGGTCCGAGCCACATATCCCAGTTCATCGTCGGAGGCACGGGATCGCTGCCTTCGGGACGACCCATACCTTGCGGCCAGATGGGGCGGTTGCTCCAGACGTGAACTTCGCGAACGTGACCGATGAGGCCGGACTGGACGACTTCGACCGCGCGGCGCAATCCATCTTCCGCGCTGCCTTGATTGCCCATCTGCGTGACGAGGCCGTTGTCTCTGGCAAGTTTGCGAAGCATCCGCGCTTCATAGACAGTTTGTGTGAGCGGCTTCTGACAATAGATGTGTTTGCCCAGACGCATGGCAGTGGCGGCGACGATGGCGTGGTTGTGATCAGGCGTGGCAACGATCACGGCGTCGAGCGTTGGTTCTTTTTCCAACATCTCGCGCCAGTTCGTGTAGAACTTCGCCTTGGGATATTTCTTCAACTGCTCCTCGCAGCGCGAGGGATCCACATCGCAGAGTGCGATGATATTTTCCGTGGCGCAATGGTTCGTGTCACTCTGGCCTTTGCCCATGGTGCCGACGACGCCGATGTTGAGTTTTTCATTAGGCGCGATGCGGCGCGGTGCGGCCGTGGCGCAGCCTGCAAACATGGCAGCACCGGCAACGGCTGTAGTCTGGATAAATTGACGTCGTGTGAAATAATTAGGAATCATACGCATGTGCTACGGAGTTGGATGGAATCACACAAGATTTATTTTTCACTACATCCGCAAGTTTCAGATTCCATCTCGGCTCTGGATGCACAGTTTTGCAATTCAAACCGCAATAAAAACACGGCCTGCAAGCGTGTTTTAAGAAAATCAATGCTGGTTCAGCCATGCTCGACATCTGTCATGTTGGGCTTGGTGTCACCCGGTTTGATCACGGCTAGATTGAAACGGGCGCATCTCAGTTTCTGTGGGCATCCCAATAACACCGGGCCTCAGCCTGGTATGAGGTGACAGCGAGCCACAACCGTTTCAACGGTTTGGCCGAGGCGTGGACTCCATCACGACCCGAAAACGGTTAAAACCGTTCTCGTCTTCTCCGCCCACATAACACCCAGATGAATCCAGGTGTTAATGAAAGAAAACCCACGGCTCCCAAAACTGAGATGCGCCCGATTGAATCCATCCGTGAAAAAATCATCCCAGATATGTTCCCGACACGCCTTTGCGT
>JAYUAV010000252.1:0-6488 GCA_043741175.1 Verrucomicrobiota bacterium | reverse complement strand
CGTTCTGTCTGCGGTGGATTCGACGCATTGAACCGCCGTTAAGGTTGCGTGGCTTCGGCTTTGTACCGTTGCAAACTGAATGGGTCAAAGATCGCCTGTGCATTGCGGAAACTGCCTTGCTCGAAGAGATGAAGTTGCTGTTGCCCGATCAACAAGTCGTCGGCGGTGCGAATGCTTGGGTGATTCTGGCGCGACACGTCTGGTGGCTTTGGCCGCTCTGGTTGGCCAGTCGCATCCCCGGCACGATGCCGATCATCTGCGCGTGCTATCGTATTATCGCGCGCAACCGCCATTGCTCAACCGACGGCTGTGCCACCAAGAAAGGAAAAACGCCATGATCGCCATCCATGACGAACGCGGAAACTTCTGGCTGCGACTCAAACAGTTCTTCACGCTGGGTCAATGCGCTCAACAAATCACGACGATAAAGCCCGCCGTGCCAAAACCAAAACGTCGTTCGCACCGCACCGCCGCTTTCTTTGAAATGCCATGAACAAACAGAAAATTATCCTCGCAGGCGGCAGCGGTTTTCTTGGCGGTGAACTGGCGAAACATTTCTCCGCGCTCGGCTGGGGCGTTGTGATTCTCACGCGCTCGCCAAAATCCCGGCCTGACGGCGGGCGTGAAATCGCTTGGGACGCGAAGTCACTGGGCGATTGGGTGAACGAACTTGAAGGCGCGACCGCCGTGGTAAATCTCACCGGACGCTCGGTGGATTGCCGCTACAACGCCAAGAACCGTCGCGAGATCATGGACTCGCGCGTTCACTCGACGCGCGTGGTCGGTGAAGCGATTGCGCGTTGCAAAACTCCACCGCGCGTCTGGCTTAACTCCAGCACGGCCACGCTTTACCAGCACACGTTCGGCAAGCCGCACGATGAATCCAATCGCGAGATGGATTCGGCCACGGACGCGAAGGATGCGTTCTCTGTGGAGGTGGCCCAAGCTTGGGAACGGACGCTGGATGAAGCGAAGACGCCGCACACCCGCAAGATCGCGCTGCGCACTTCGATGGTTCTCGGCCTCGGTCGCAACAGCGTGTTCCCCGTATTGCGACGGCTGACTAAGTTCGGCCTCGGCGGACGACAAGGCAGTGGCAAACAATTCGTCTCGTGGATTCATATCGAGGACTTCTGTCGCGCCATCGAGTGGATCATCGCACACGACGAGTTGTGCGGCCCAATTAACCAATGCGCGCCAAATCCGTTGCCAAACGCCGAGATGATGAAGTTGTTTCGTGAAGTCTGCCGTGTGCCCATTGGTTTGCCCGCCACCGAATGGATGCTGGAGATCGGCGCGTTCTTTCTGCGAACGGAAACGGAGTTGATTTTCAAGAGCCGCCGCGTCGTGCCGGGGAAATTATTGCAGAGTAGCTTTGAGTTTCGCTTTCCAACATTTCGAGATGCCATTGAAAACTTGGAAACCAACCTCGTTGGCAACTAATCCGCTGGCGGTTTATTACCCGGACCAAACGGCAGCTTGATGCGCTCGGTGATGAAGCTGAGAATACCCTTCTTCTTTGGCTTCTCCGCGAGGATCAGTTCCACGGGGTGACTGCACAGCACGCAAAGCTTGAGAGTCTTGCCACCCTGTCGCCGCAGGCGTTTGACGCAGGTATCGCACTGGACGGAATGACAGTGCGTGCAACGATGTGTGACCTTTGATTGCGTGTGGCGTGGACAAAGCATTTCACCACCGGGCAATACCACTGGCGGCGCGGGCGGCATGGGACGTTCGATTTCCGGAATTGAGATTTTAACTTCTATGGAATCAACAACCAGTTCCACGTCGCCCAAACGCACCGTCTGGCCGGGTTGCAATACCGCCTGCTTCACGCGCTCTCCGTTGACGTAGGTGCCGTTGGTCGAATCATGATCCTGCAAAAGAATTCCTTCGGCAGTGAGAACGATGTCGCAGTGATAGGAGGAAACCGTGGAATGTTTGATGGGAAAGTGACACTCAGGATCGCGACCGAAATGATTCACTCCGAGGTTTAGCTCGATGACCTCTGACTCACCCGCGTCGTTTTTTTTGAGCAATCTGGCCATTTTCCCTTTAGCTGGAGTGCGGAACGATTATCAGCCGGCACGCCGGGTGTCCAAACAATTTCCCAAGATTTCAGCGCAATGAAGTTTAGTAGTTCAATATCGCAGTTCGGGATTATACGGCGATCTGAAACCTTGGATCAACTCATCGCGGTGTGCATCTTGTAGGTTCCCCCGGTTGCGGAATTGCTCAGGAATCAGCACTCCAAACGTGCGACAGGCATTGAGCAAATAGCAGCCCTGCCGAGTAGTCCGAAATTTCGGGGGTACTCTCAAGATGCGCACCTCATCGCGCGCCGGAATGCGGGCAAGTCTTTCAAGTCACTCCCACAATTCCCTTCAAGTCGTCGCGACGTGGCGATGCTCGTGCCCGAAGCCGTGACGCATGAAGCCGTGTTGCAAACGGTGAAGCAGGCGAAGGCTGCGAATCTGGAAACAGTGGAACTCTTCGACGTGTTCCGTGGCAAGAATGTTCCAGACGGTCAGAAGAGTCTGGCGTATGCGTTCACCTATCGCGCAGCGGACAAGACGCTGACGGATGCCGATGTGAACTCGGCTCACACAAAAGTCGTGGACGCGCTCAAGGGGCAGTTGCAGGCGGCGGTGAGGGAATGATCTGGGATTTTTTCCCACGAAGATTGACAAATTTAAGAACATCTTCGTCCTTGCGTGTATTTGATTTCTTACCAAGTATCAATCAACGCACGACAGAACAAACCAAAGCGTGCCCACCACTGGGACTTTTGAGTTACAGAATAGCTATGCAGTCCAGAAAAATACAAACGCGGAGTCTTGTGAAGGTTTGCAAGGCTTTCATATCTACTTCGACACTAGTTATTGTGTCGTTTCTCCTATCTTGGGCTGCGCCACTGGCTGGTGACGCTAATGGTGTAGTTCTTCAAGGGGTTTATTCCTACGCGGTTTATCAAGGGGCTGAAAATCCATTATATTCGGAGCGTTACAGCTTTGAGGTTCTGCTAGATGGGTGTTCTTGGGCAATCAATTGCGAGGATACATCCGCATTTACAAACACAAGCATTTTAGACACGAAAAGAACGGCCAGTTGTGATGGAACAAATATCTATGCAGTTACTTTCCAGAGTGAGAGTGCTGCCAAAGAAGCGTGGGGAAATAACTATGACTCTGTGAAAGGTCGGTTACCTCTTGCGATGGCTCACATCTATTCCGGGGATTATCCTTCTTTAAGAGAACCTGTAATCCACAACATTTGGCTGGCCTTCGCTTCACGTTGTACTTTTAGTAACGCAAATGGTCTGGCAAAGCCACCGTTTGTTGTCGATATGTCTATATTTGGCAATACGAATTATTTTTGTAATTACAAATGGGAGATTGATGACAATGAACCAAGTCTTCGTAAGCTTGTTTATACCGATCTCGGCACAACATACGTAAGAAATCCAAAAACTGGCGAGTTGTCTCAAATAGTAAATCCACCGCCTTACGATAAAGGATATACAACGGCAATGGGTCGCTGGTTGCGCTCAACTAACATTGACGGGGTTCTTATGCCGACCGATTTTGAGTTCACGGCTTTTGCACCAAATCAAAACGGTAAGAAGGCTACGGATCTACTCAAGGCGTCTTCCTATCGCTGCATCATCACAAATATATTCAGGCGGGAGAATTCCAAGATTCCGACGGATTTGCCAGAAGGCAAAGTATTGGTAAGTGATAGGCGATTTGAAAAACGCGGTAACGCATACATCACCTATGAGATTTCCGATGGTAGATGGCGGGCAACAAATGAACCTTTCATTTCACGTCTATTAGAGACTGCGCCCAGAATATCTCTTGAAGACGAAGCTCTTGCCGAACTCGGCATTCAGCCGATTGGATCAACTTTTCAAAAATTCAAAGCAACCCATTCAGGAACGAAAACACCCAAGGTTCTGCTGTTCTTGTGTTTTATTGTTTTTCCTGTTGGCTTTATAGTTTTTAAGCTGTCCCGCAAAACAACAAACAAAAAACCAAACGTAAAAATATGAAGCTGAAACAAATAAATAAAGCGAAGGTTGGTCTCGCAGTATTCGGACTAGTTATTGCGACTACAACGGTGGTATTTGCATATACCGCAGGTTTCTGTAATTTCTTTGATCTTGTAAGCACAGGAACATGTGGCGGTTTAGCGGGCGCAACCGGGTGCGGTGATACCCCAAAATGTCAACTGATCACATGCTCGTCTGACTGGTCTTGTCCGAGCGGTAACACTTACTTGTTCTGTGACAATCCACCATATACTGCACACTGTAATATATCGTATGGCTCCTGCCCGCCTTTATTGCCGATATGCTGGAAATTTGTGCCGGCTGGAACTATTGGCAACTTCCCTTGTCACAACGGGAATACCGTTTCTTGTGGTGGTTGAAAAAAATTCGCATCGTTTACTACAGTTCAGTTGCAGGTGAAAAAGTGTAATCCAGTTTGCGTGGAGCGATTCGGTTAGTGCTTCAAACCAACTTCTTCAACCTCGCGTCCTCGGCCAGTTTCTTGACGAGTTCCTTGATCTTTTGCGCTTGCGATTTGTGCGCGAGCAGGACGGCATCGTCTGTCTGAACGAGGATTGAATCGCGCAAACCCACGACGGCGATAGGCGTGCGACGGTCTTTGCTGCGGGCGTCGTAGATGATGTTCCGTGCGGCGTCCACATGGATAAAATCAGCAACGGCGCAGTTGCCTTCGGCGTCGGGTTTGATGTGACGAGCGAGTGCGGGCCACGCGCCGAGATCGTCCCACGCGAATGCGCCATCAGCACAGATGACATTCTGTGCGTGTTCCATCAGCGCGAAATCAATCGAGATTTTCTTGATGGCGGGATATTCCTTGGCGAGAACCTTCGCGAGCTTCGGGCCGTTGGTGGCGACCTTGAACCAACGCTGACACGCCGCGAACATCTCCGGCTGATGTTTCTCCAAGCCGTTCGTGACGGTGATGAAACTCCAGACGAACATCCCGGCGTTCCAGCGATACTGGCCGCTGTTCACGTAGCCCAGCGCAGTCTCAAAGTTCGGTTTCTCGACGAACTGCTCGGCTTTGAAGAATGTGGTCTTTGTCTTCTTCGCACCGGGCGGTGTGGGTAATTCATTTCCAGTGCGGATGTAACCGTAACCCGTCGCCGGCTCAGTGGGCTTGATGCCGATGGTGACGATGGCCTGCCCCTTCGCCGCGACATCGAACGCGTCGCTCAACACCTGTTGAAACTTCTTCTCTTCGGGAATGACGTGATCCGCTGGCAACACCGCCATGACACCCGTCGTCGAACGCGCACCGACCAACGCCGCACCGAGCGTGACCGCCGCGCAAGTGTCGCGCCCCACAGGTTCAGCCACGACGTTTTCCTTGGGCAGCTTGGGCAACTGCTTCCGCACCTCGGCTGCTTGCGCTTCGTTGGTGATGATGAAGATGTTCTTCAACGGCACGATGGGCAGCACGCGCGCGACGGCTTCCTGCAAGAATGATTTGTCGCCGAGCAGCTTGATGAGTTGCTTGGGCGTCTTCTCGCGGCTCACCGGCCAGAAACGCTCGCCGCGTCCACCGGCCATGATGATGACAAAACGGTCTTTGTTGTCGGTCTTTGATGTCATAGGAAATGCCTTAACTTTCGCCTGCCAGTTTCAACGCCTGTTGGATGAGAGCCTCACTGGTGTAAAGCCCCGCTTCACGAAATTTCTTCACTGCGGGATGGATCGCGGAAATCAATCCTCGTTCTTTCAAAATGATTAATACACGCAGAGAACCAAGGATGGGCAAACCAAGCTCTGTCGCGCAACGCCGCGCCTTCAAGTCGTCGAGAACTCCCACGAAGCCGGGATTCGCGATCACCCAGGCGAGCACTTGCGACTCACCCAGTCCCAGTCCCATGCGTGCCACAGAATCGGGGACATGCACGGATTGCTTGACGAATTTTCCACCTTCCCCCTCCAGCCACGCGCGTCCGGCATCGCTCATCCTTCCTTCCCGAACTTCTTGAACTGAACCGTCCGGGATGACCAATCGTTCGCAGACCTTTGGAACGAATTGGATGACTTGTGCCTTGGCGAGCAGTATCACCGGCGAAGCGTTCAGCACCCAGTGATTATCCACGCCGACACTCCTCTTCCAATTCTTCCGGTGTCATCTGTATCGGCGAAACCTTGTGCTCATTCAGCAGGTCGAAGAATTCACCACGCGAAATACCCAGCAGTTCCGAGGATTGGCCTTGAGATAGCAACCCTTCGTCAAACCATTTCACCACCGCCGTCTCATACATCTTGCGACTGAAGCGCGCTGCATTGCCGCCAAATATTTTCAACGCGTGTTCCGGCACTTCGACAATTACCTGGGTGCTCATGGCGATAAGCTAACAGAACCACTGTTTGCGGTCAAAACCGTGTTTTGTGCGGCAGTCTTTCACAATTTGATCTTCAACTTGTTAGCGATCTCGCA
>JAYUAV010000251.1:0-5158 GCA_043741175.1 Verrucomicrobiota bacterium | reverse complement strand
CGTGGTGTTGTAACGAAAATGCAGCGCGCCGTTATACTCCACCATGGCACTCTGCGGATAGATCGTGCTGCTCAACGGTGACGCATTTGATCCATCGTATTTGTAGAGATAAGTGGCCGCCCCATTGGTTGAAGAAGCAGTGAAATAAAGCGCGCCGTTGAAGACCGCACTTCCCCCCGGATAGGAATTATCAGTGCCAGGGTGAATCTCCGCGAATTTGGAAATCGTTGTTCCGTCATACCTCCATAACTCGCGCGATCCCGTCGCATCAATAATGGACAAATATAAATAGCCCCGGTATTCCCGGAGATTTGACGGACTGGCACTGGCACTGCCGGGATTCAAATCCGTGATGCGCGTGACTGTGGTGCCGTCATATTTCCACAACTCCGCGCCGAACGTGCCGTCGTTTGCTGAGAAATATAGATTGCCCGCATAGACACGGAAATTCGTCGGTGCCGCAGGCCCTGCACCCGCTCGGATTTGTGTCACGCGTGTCGGGGGATTAAAACCGTCATAAACCCATACTTCAGTGCCGTTCACTCCGTCGTCCGCCGAGAAATAGAGCAGTCCGTTATAGACCGTGAAGCCTCCCGGATTCGAGCCGGTCGGTCCGCTACGGATATCTGCGACTTGATAGCGACTAAGTCCATCAAAGGCCCATAACTCCGCCCCGGCAGTACCATCGGTCGCTTGGAAATACAATAGACCATTGAAGATGGTGAACCCAGACGGATTGGAACTGGCCGTTCCGTTATTGATGTCAATTACAGATAAACTCACTCCATTATAGAAAAATAGCTCTGCGCCAAAAATATTGTTCGTGGCCGCAAAACACAACGTACCGTTGAAAACCGTAAGTCCAGTCGGATCCGAACTCACTGCGCCAGAATTGAGATCAAACAAAAAATTTACGCTGGCACCATCATACACCCATAATTCAGTACCAGCCGTGCCTTCATTAGCGGTGAAATATAGCGACCCATTATACTCAGTAAGATTTGCGGGGTTTGATCCTGATGGGCCAGGTCTGATATCGGCCACCTTGGAAACGTTTGTCCCGCTTAACTTCCACAGTTCCACATCAATCAAACTATTGCTCAAACTAGCTCCTCGAAAATAAATGTCGCCGTTGTAACTCGCCGGGGTGCCGATAGCCGAGAACGTTGTTCCGTAAATAATGTCCGTGAGCCTCGTCACATTCGTTCCATCCGTCTTCCACAATTCACTGCCGTGCGTCCCGTCCGTGGCAATGAAATAAAGTTCATCATTGATGACAGTCAGCGAGCTCGGATTCGATCCCCTTGCCGTGGTGGTCAAATCAGCAGCAAGGCGAACCACTTCCTGAACCGCCCCCATAGAAACAAATGCAGCAGAATAAATCAGGGTCGTGAGTGTCAAAGATAACCGCCAGTGACTTAGGGTTCGGAGATGACTTTTCATAATGGCTGGAGAGTTGAATTTCTGGAATACGGCGGTGCTTGCAAAGGGAACTAGGTGAATTTACCCGTGGGATTTCCATTGGTCAAAGAATATCAGGTCTGAATATCGGGTCTGATTAAAGTCGGGTGAGGCTGTGCTCAATGGAATGTTCGTCCTCGTCCTCGCCCTCGAAATCAAACCACCAAAACCGAGAACTAGAACAACGACGAGGACGAAAAGATGCCACCACCCTCACCCGTTTGTAATCGCACGCTCTGGTCGTGGGTCCATATTGACCCTGCCCCCAAAACACTAAGTTTGCGGAGCGCGAGCGCTCCCTCGCTCGCTGCGCGTGAGCGGGCGGCAAGCGTTTGAACTAATACCACGCGTGTCGTCGTTGCGAAGTGCTGCGGACGGAGACCGTCCGCGCTCCGGGGGCTGGGTCAAAATGCGCGCTTCTGGTCGCCGCCTGTTGAAAACAGGATTGCAGCAATGTAGCTCTCCGCTAAACTCCCCGCTCAGGCTGTCGCGGACAACCAGCCTGCAAATAAAAACCGCCGTGACATCGGAACTTTCCATCTTCGCCGCGCGACTGCGCGAACACATCGCCATTTGGTGTGATGAACTGCGCTCCTCACCCGCGCCAGAGGACACATGTCTGACGGGTCACACGGATACCGAGTTCAACGGGCTTGCCTTGACGCTTTTCACGCTCCAGTTCGGGCACAACGAACCTTATCGCAAACTGTGCATCGCGCGTGGCATGACGCCGGGTAACGTGACTCATTGGACGCAAATCCCAACCGTGCCCACGGCGGCGTTCAAAGAGTTTGAGATGACCTGCCTCCCGCAGGAGCAACGGACGCGCGTGTTCCATTCCAGCGGCACGACGGAGCAGCGACCGAGCAGGCATTTTCACAATGCCGAGTCGCTGGCGGTTTATGAGGCGTCGCTCTGGCCGTGGATGCGGGAGAATTTACGATTTACGATTGGCGATTTACGATTGTTAAGTCTGACGCCGCCTGCGGGACAGGTGACGCACTCGTCTCTGGTTTACATGTTTGATGTTGCGCAGCAGAAGATGGGCGCGGATGAGAGCGCGTTTGTGGGTCGTGTCGGTGCGGATGGAGTCTGGACTTTGGATTTCGATGTGGCGTTGGCCGCGTTGATGCAGGCGGATGGCAGACCATTGCTCGTCGTAGGAACGGCGTTCTCCTTCGTGCATCTGCTGGATGAATTGGCGGCGCGGAATCCTCGGCTGAAACTTCCTGCTGGTTCGCGCGTGTTGGAAACCGGCGGCTACAAAGGTCGCTCGCGCTCGATGCCGAAGGCGGAGTTGCACGCACTCATCACAGAGAGGCTTGGTGTGGCGTCGTCGAATATCATCTGCGAATACGGGATGAGTGAACTCAGCTCGCAGGCGTATCAACAACGTCTAAAGCCTCAAGTCTCTGGTCTAAAGTCGGGAAGCGCGTTCCACTTTCCACCGTGGACGCGGGCGCGAGTGATCTCGCCGGAGACGAGCAGGGAAGTGAACGATGGCGACACCGGAATCCTCTCCATCGTGGACTTGGCGAATGTTTTTTCCGTGATGGCGATCCAGACGGAGGATTTAGCGGTACGGCGCGGCGATGGTTTTGAATTGCTCGGTCGTGCCGCGATGTCCGAACCTCGCGGGTGTTCGCTCACTGCGGCTTGAATTAAAAAATATGAACATCCAAAAAACTCTGGCGGGCGTTGTCGCGATGGTTGCCATTCTTCAAGAATCAATCGCGAGTGCTGCGACGGTTGAGGATCGCCTCGCGCAATACGGCGTGACTGCGCGCGCACGAATGTCACCTCACTTCACCAACGCGTCTGTGGCCTATCCGCCGAGCGCGCTCGTGTTCATCGGATTGAAGGAGGAGAAAATTCTTCAGGTGTATGCGAAGTCGGGGACGAATGGTTTCAAATTCATCCGCACGTATCCGATCCAAGCGGCTAGCGGTGTGGCGGGGCCGAAACTTCGTCAAGGCGACAAGCAAGTGCCGGAAGGGATTTACGCGATTGACCTGTTGAACCCGAACAGCAGTTATCATCTCTCGATGCAGGTGAGTTATCCGAACGCGTTTGATCGCGCTCAAGCCGCGAAGGAAGGGCGCACGAATCTCGGCGGAGAAATCATGATCCACGGCAAAGCTCTCTCGGTCGGATGCCTTGCGATGGGTGACGAAGCAGCGGAGGAATTGTTTGTACTCGCCGCGGATGTGAAGATCGAGAACATGACGGTGATCATCGCGCCCGTGGATTTTCGCGCGGGAAAAACTTTGCCTGAGAATGCAAAGCTGCCGCCGTGGACGGAGACATTGTATCCAGAAATCAAATCGCGGCTCGCAGAATTTCCGTTGCCCAAAGACAAATGACCACCGACACCCGACACAAAACCCGCGCGCTCTGGATGGTTGGTGCGTTGCACGCATTCACGCACATCTATCATGTGGCGTTGCTGCCGCTGTATCTGCTCATGCAGCGCGACTTTGGGTTCGAGAACGTCGGCCACGCCACTGCGCTCGTGACGGTGATGATGATCGCGTATTTTCTGCCAAGTTATTTTCAGGGAATTCTCGCTGACCGCGTGAGTCGTAAAAAACTTCTCGCGTGGGGATTATTGATCAACGCGCTGGGTTTTACTGCGTTGGCGTTCGCGCCGAATTATCCGTGCGCTCTTGCGGCGGTGATCGTCGCGGGCATCGGCGGCAGTTGTTATCACCCAGCGGCCACGGCGATGATCGCGCGGATGTATCCGAACAACACAGGGCGCGCGCTCGGCTTCATCGGCATGGGCGCGAGCGTTGGGTTTTTCATCGGGCCGATCTACGCCGGTTGGCGTGCGGGCGCGTTGGAGGCAACGCTCGGTGCTGCGGCGTGGCGGAAACCCGTGCTGGAGTTCGGTCTGCTTGGAATCGTGGCGGCGATCTTGTTCGCGTGGCTTGCAGATGAAGAGAAGCCCACTGGCAAAAAACGAAAGCCCGATGCGCCCGCGCAAAAACTTTTTCCGACGCGCGCGTTGTGGGTTGTTTTCATCGCGAGCGCGTTTGCGTTTTGCTTTCGTGACTTTGCAGGCACGAGCATGGGCAGCTTGGGATCGTTGTTCCTGCAACAGGCACACGGCTACAAGACCGCGCTGACTGGCGTGGTGATCAGTTGCATCTTTCTGCCGAGCGCGATCAGCAATCCGCTGTTCGGTCACCTGAGTGATGGCGGGCGCAAACGCTGGACGGCGTCCGTGCTGCTCATTGCCACGGTGTTGATCGCGCTGTTTCCTCATGTGCCCAAAGAATGGGCGATTCCGGTGCTGTTGCTCTACGGATTTTTCTTCATGGCAAGTTATCCGATGGTGGAGGCGATGTTGATGGAGTCTGTGCCGGACGCGGTGCGCGGGCGGGTGTTCGGATTGTTCATCACCATCGGCGGTTTGCTGGGAAATCTTTCGCACTGGATCGCGGGTGACGCGGTGAAGCGACTCGGCAAGAGCGCGCAAACCATCGAGGGTTATTTCCCGCTGTATTACGGGCTGGCGGCGTTCGTGATTATTTCGCTTCTGGGGTTGTTTGGTTTGAATGCAATCCGCAGGCGTGAACATCTGGAGAAACAGAAATGAACCTGCCAGAATATTTTCTCGCAGACTTGCCGAAGGAAGCGACGCTCTCGCCTGCGTTGTTAAGTGAAGCGTGCGTCACGTTGAAGCGCAATCGCG
>JAYUAV010000250.1:0-3279 GCA_043741175.1 Verrucomicrobiota bacterium | reverse complement strand
CGGACTTGATCGCTGGACACAATGCCGCACTCATCGGCATTGTCATCGGTTTCGGTTTCGGTGGATTGCTCATCGCGCTGGACGAGATGCTCAAGGGATTTTCGCTCCGCGCCTTTTCTTCCACGACGCTCGGCCTACTTCTCGGCATCTGCGTCGCCAAGTTGATTGACAGCTCCGGCTTGTTCGACGGCGTGGGCGACGACACGCGCTGGCTCGTGCGGCTCGGACTATTCCTCGCGTTCAGCTATATCGGCATGGTGCTCGCCATGCGCAGTAACAAGGAGGATTTCTCGCTCATCATCCCCTACGTGCGTTTCGCCAGACGGGATAAGGCAGACACGTTGATCCTGCTCGACACAAGCGCGGTGATTGATGGACGAATCGCAGATATGATCGCTGCAAAGTTTGTCGAAGGCACGATCATTGTCCCGCGCTTCGTTCTCAAGGAACTGCAACAGCTCTCGGACTCGGAAGACGCCATCAAACGCGCGCGCGGTCGGCGCGGCTTGGACATGCTGAACGCCATCCAGCAAAATCCGAAGAGTGAAGTCACGATCCACGACGGAGATTTCCCGGAGGAAAAAGACGTGGACGCCAAGCTCATCCGGTTGGCGCGCAACCTCGGCGCGAAACTTTTCACCAACGACCACAACCTCGGCAAGGTCGCTGCGCTACAAAACGTCAGTTGCGTCAGCCTGCACGAATTGTCGCGCGTGCTGAAGCCCGTGTTGCTGCCGGGTGAATTGCTCACGCTCAAGATCGTGCGCGAAGGCAAGGACAAGGGACAAGGCGTCGCTTACATGCCGGACGGCACGATGGTGGTAGTGAACAACGGCCTTGCGCACGTCGGTCATCAGATTGAAGTTCAGGTGCAGAACGTAGTGCAGACAGGCGCGGGAGTGATGGTGTTCGCAGAAGCCCGCACGAAAACAAACTAACCGGAGATCACTTATGGAAATGATAACTGTCTCGAACGAATTGAACGCCACTGAAGCCGACATGAAGTTTTCCCGCTTGGAGGCTGCTGGCTTTCATCCATTCATCAGCCAAGTGGCTTCGGCTATCTGGGGCGGAACGGCCATCGCCTCCGGGGGCATCCTCGTGCAAGTGCCGGACGACGAAGCCGCCGCCGCCAAAGAGTTCCTCGACGGCACGGTCACGCTCGACAAGCCGCTCGAATGAATCAATCGTTCGTCCGACATCTCGGTGCGTTGAAAAAACTTCTCCCCGGCGAAATCAAACTCTCGCCCGCTACTCGCGCGCAATACGCCGGGGACAAATGGTTCGCATCGCATCTGCCGGACGCCGTTGCCCTGCCCCGCTCCACCCAATCTGTCGCCACGATTCTGCGCTTTGCCAACAAGCACGGCATCCCCGTCACGGCGCGCGGCGCGGGTCATGGCTACGTCGGCGGCTGCGTGCCGTTGCATGGAGGCATCGTGATTTCACTGGAGCGAATGAACCGCATCACAGAGATCAATGCGGGCGATTTCGTCGTCGTCACGCAGCCCGGCGTCACCACCGCCAAGCTCCAGACCGAAGTTGAAAAACAGAACCGCTATTATCCCCCCGACCCTGCGAGCCGTGGCGAAAGTTCCATCGGCGGCAACATCATCACCAACGCTGGCGGGCCGCGCTGTCTGAAATACGGCGTCACACGCGATTACGTCCTCGGCCTCGAAGTTGTTCTCGCCGACGGCACGATTGTCCGGCTCGGCAGTCGCACGCACAAAAACAAAACCGGCTTCGATCTGCATCGCTTGTTCGTCGGCTCGGAAGGTTTGCTCGGCGTCGTCACCGAAGCCACGCTTAAACTGCTCCCGCTCCCGCCGTATCGCGCGAACCTTGCCATCGGTTTCAGTTCGATGAAATCAGCCGTGCGCACGCTGCACGCGATTCTTGGCGCGGGCTTTCTTCCCGCCGCGCTCGAACTGGCGGATTCATTCACACTCGCCGCCGCCTACAAACGCACCAAGAGCGAACGCCTTCGAGGTTGCCGTGCGCATCTGATTGTGGAGGTGGATGGGCAACGCGCTTCCGTTCGCAGCGAAATCGAGACATTGCAACGCATCATCCGCGCGCAGAAACCGCTGTTTATCGAGACCGGCCTTGGCGACAAACAATGCGAAGTGGTCTGGAAGATTCGGCGCGAGTTCTCGTATTCACTGCGCGACACCGGCCTCACCAAGCTGAACCAAGATATCGTCGTGCCGCGCAGTCGGCTGGAGGATTTGTTCGACTTCGCCGCGCGCTTGCAAAAGAAACATCAACTGCAACTCGCCTGCTTCGGTCACGCAGGCGATGGCAACATCCACACGAACATCATGGTGGACTTCACCCAACCCGGCGCGAAACGACGCAGCGAGGCCGCGCTGGATGAATTGTTCCGGCAAGTGCTGGCATGGGGCGGCTCGATCACCGGCGAACACGGCATCGGCATCGCCAAAAAACGCTGGTGGCCGCTGGCCGTTTCCCAAGAAGCCCGCGACCTGCATCGCGCCATCAAACTCGCCGTTGATCCCAAGGCAATCCTGAATCCGGGGAAGTTTGTTTGAGACAGTAACGACGAGATGTGACTGGAAGTGCAGATCAAACTTTAGGCGTCGCGCGGAAAATGTGGAGTGCGACGACTTGTCGCCGCTTTTTCCGCTGGGACGACTTGTCGTCCCAGCAGCACCGCGTTCAGCGGTGTGGTGCATTGCGAAAGGCTTTCCGTTCCAAGAGGACGCTTCCGTCCATGCATCAAGCCGCGTACAGCGGCGACAAGTCTCCGCACTCCAAAAAATGAGCGACTCGCCCTTCCATTCACACCTGTAACGACGCTTGCGAAGGGCGATTGACGCGTTATCCTCCGGTCATGGATCAAGCCATTGTGGAAAAAGAAGCGTTAAAGCTCACTCCCGCCGAACGCGCCTTGCTTGCCGACATCCTGCTCTCCAGCCTTGACGACGAAAGCACCCGACAGAACGAAGCCGCTTGGGGCGCGTTGGCCGAACAACGTTATTCCGAATACAAAGCTGGCAAGCTAGAAGCCGTGGATGGCCCGACTGCAATCCAAGAGCTGCGCCAACGTCTCGCCAAGTGACCTATCGTTTCCTTTCACCCGCCGAGCGCGAACTCGCCGAAGCTGCCGAATACTACAACCGCGCAGTCCCGGGCTTGGGACTGGAATTTCTGAACGAAGTCGAGCGCACCATTGCACGCATTCTTCGTCATCCACAGGCATGGACCAAAATCACCGAGCACCATCGTAAATGCCGGACGCGCCGTTTTCCTTAC
>JAYUAV010000249.1:0-10844 GCA_043741175.1 Verrucomicrobiota bacterium | reverse complement strand
AAGAGTTTGATGCGGAAGTTGCCTTGATGCCGATCACTAGGGTGGGGTAACTCCATCTCTATTCATAGTGCCGCGACCATCGCTTCCAGCCCGCGCCGTAAGTCATACTCCGGCTTCCAACCCAACGAACGCAGCCGTGTCGAATCACCCACTACGAAACCTAGAGGGTCCACCGCAGGCTCGGCTGGCGTTACCACCAGTTCGGGTCGGCCTAGCAAGCCTGCCAGAGTTTGAGCCAATTCTAAAATCGTGACGCCGATCCCTGGGCAGACATTGATCGCGCCAGCAAACTGCCGCTCCACCAAAGTCATCAGGGCATTGGCGATGTCGGTGACATAGATGTAGTCCTTGGTGCTGGCTGGTGTTTTGAGAACAATTTTTTCGCCAGCGCGCAGTTTATGGATGATGGAACTACACAACCGTCCGGGATGTTCGCCGACGCCGTAGGCATAAAACACGCGCGGCCAGCAAAGCGTAAAGCCGTGCTTGCGCGATTCTTCCTCCAAAAAAATGCGGAGCTGGTTTTTGGCGGTCGGATACGAGCCGGAGGGTTTGAGCGGGGTGCGGTCTTCGACCAATGGCTGTTTGCCGAGTTCGTATTCGATGCATGTGCCGACGGAGATGATGTGCCGCACCCCACGTTGAACGGCACCCGCAAGGAAAGTTTTGCTCTGCTCCAGACAGTCAAAATGCAGGGGTGAATCGTAGGCCACTTTTGGTGCCGTGACCCACGCGGCATGGACGCAAATGTCCGGGGCGAACGCTGCGATCTCATCCCACGGCGGCTCGGCGAGAGTTCCTCGCAAATAAACCATGCTCCCGGTTTTTGATAAGTCAGGTCTTGCCACAAAGTCGGGACGCATCAGGGCTGCGACTCCATGTCCCCGCGTCAGTGCCAGTTTGGCGAAAGCATGTCCAATGAAGCCTGATGCCCCGGTCAGGAGGATTTTCATGTGCAGAGTGTTATCGAAATGACAATCGGCGCGCGAGTGCTGTTTGCTGGAAAATTTGGGATTGATTTGAATTTCTCTCCTAATAAAATTTCCGTTCCTGAAAATCATTTCCAATCAGAAAACGGAGTCCGGCCATCGGCCAGTTTAAGAACCTGCGTGCAAACTCAAACACCACCAAGCCGACCGACACAAGCCGTCATTCTCGCGGGCGGACGGGGTGAACGAATGCGCCCGTGGACCGACCTCCGCCCCAAGCCCATGATCGAAATCGCGGGCAAGCCGTTTCTGGAACATTTGATCGTGATGTTGCGGGAACAGGGTTTTACGCGGGTTTTGTTGTTGCTCGGATATTTGCCGGACACGGTTAAAGATTACTTCGGTGACGGCAGTCGGTGGAACATGCAGATCGAGTATTCGGTGACAGACGTGGATGATTTGACCGGGCAACGTCTCAGGCTGGCTTCCGACAAGGTGGATGATTGTTTCCTGCTGCTGTATTGCGACAACTACTGGCCCATGCAGATGGATCGAATGTGGGCGCGCTTTCTTGCGGCAAAAGTTCCGGCCATCCTGACGGTCTATAGCAACAAGGATGATTACACAAAAGACACGTTGAAGGTGGATGCAGCGGGATTCGTGACGCACTATGACAAAAAACGCCAGACTCCCGGACTGAAGGGCACGGAGATCAGTTACGCCATCCTTCGCAAGGAACTCATCGGACGCCTCCCGGACGGCAATGTGTCATTTGAAGAAACACTTTTTCCCCGGCTGGCAGAACAACGTCAGTTGGCTGCGTATGTCACAGATCACCGCTATTACAGCATCGGCGGGCTGGCTCGCCTGCCGCTGACGGAGATTTTTTTCAGCCGCCGCCCTACCATCATTCTGGATCGGGACGGTGTCTTGAATGAAAAAGCTCCGCGTGCGGAGTACGTCAGAAACTGGAGTGAATTCAAATGGCGTCCGGGTGCGAAAGAATCCTTGCGCCGTCTCAATGAGGCTGGCTTTCGCGTGATCATTGTTTCCAATCAGGCGGGTGTGGCGCGCGGGGCGATGACCGAGGCGGCGTTGAAAGACATCCACCTCTACATGGTGCGCGACGCCGAGCAGAGCGGCGGGCGAGTGGATGCGATCTATTATTGCCCGCACAATTGGGATGACGGTTGCGAATGCAGGAAGCCGAAGCCGGGCATGTTGTTCCAAGCACAGCGGGATTTCAGTTTGAACTTGAGCAGGACAATGTTTGTCGGTGATGATGAAAGGGACGCTCAGGCAGCGGACGCTGCTGGGTGCATGGCAGCATTGGTTTCAGAATCGAAATCCCTGCTTCAGATCGTGACTGAAGTGATCGCAAATTTTAACAAAACTTAACGTGAGCAAAATGAAACGAATTTTGATGACCGGGCACAATGGCTACATTGGCTCGGTGATGGTGCCGCACTTGGTCGGCGAGGGTTACGATGTGACGGGGCTTGATACGGGCTATTTCAGCGATTGCACGCTTGTGCCGGACGCGGTGAAGATACCGGAGATCAGGAAGGATTTGCGCGATCTGACTGCAAAAGATGTGGAGGGTTTCGATGCCGTCATCCATCTGGCCGCGTTGAGCAATGATCCCATCGGTAATTTGAACGATTCCTGGACCGAGGACATCAACTTCCGCGCGTCCGTGAAGTTGGCTGAACTCGCGCGCGACGCCGGGGTAAAGCGGTATTTGTTCTCGTCCTCCTGCATCATGTATGGCGCGTCGAATACTTTGGTCGTCACTGAAGAGTCGCCATTGGATCCCAAGACCGAGTATGCGCGCTCCAAGGTGAAGGCTGAAGACGCCATCCGCTTGCTTGCTCGCGATGGTTTCTCACCCGTGTTCATTCGCAATGGCACTGTCTATGGCATCTCTCCCCGGATGCGCTTCGATACTGTCTTGAACGACCTCACAGGACAGGCCGCGACGACGGGCAAAGTCATCATCTATAGCGACGGCAAACCGTGGCGCCCCGTGATGCACGTTCAGGATGTGGCGCGATATTTCCAGGCATTTTTGGAAGCACCCGTGGCGAAGATTCACAACCAAGCTTTCAACTCCGGCGCGAACGAGTTAAACCACCAGATCATCGAGTTGGCAGAGATCGCGGTGAAAACCGTCCCCGGCGCAAAACTTGAAATTAAAACCAAGCCGGGAGCCGACCAGCGCACCTACAAGGCGGACTTCGGCAAATTTGCCCGGACGTTTCCTGATTTCCGTTTCAAGTGGAACGCCACGACCGGCGCGAACGAACTATACGAAGCGTTCAAGCGCGTAAGCTTGACGCATGAGGATTACGTCAGCTCCAAGTTCACCCGGCTCAAATGGTTGAATCACTTGATGGAAAGCAAGCGGCTGAATGACGCGTTGCGCTGGTCAAAAAACAGCTAGGAGAAGAATATTATGATTGATGGCGTAAAAATTATTCCGTTGCGGCAGGTCGTGGATGAGCGGGGCAAAATCATGCACATGATGAAGGCGACCGATCCGCACTTCATCAAATTTGGGGAGATTTATTTTTCCTGCGCGTGGCCGGGAGCCGTGAAGGCCTGGCACATTCACAAAAGCATGACGATTAACAACGCGGTGGTTTCGGGACGCGCCAAGCTCGTCATGTATGATCTCCGCGACGGTTCGCCGACCAAAGGTGAACTGCAAGAGGTCTTTTTTGGCGAAGACAATCATGTGCTGGTGCAGATGCCGCCAGGGATTGCCAACGGCTACAAGGCATACGGCGACAAAATGGTCATCCTAGCCAACTGCGCCACCGAACCGCATCACCCGGACGAGATCATCCGCTTGGATCCGTTCACCAAGGACATTCCATACAATTGGGAACTGAAAAATGGCTGAGGCGTCTCGTTCCCATCCGCGGATTGTCATGACCCGAACTCCGTTGCGCGTGAGTTTTGCGGGCGGGGGCACCGATCTGGCGGATTATTACGAAAGGGACTACGGTGCGGTCTTCAGCACCGCCATTGACAAATATATTTACGTCACGGTCAAGCGACACAGTGAATTGTTCAATGAGCCGATACGCATCAACTATTCAGCGACCGAGTTGGTGGATGACATAGACCACATCCGCAACAACATCGCGCGCGAATGTCTCCGTCTTCTCAAAGTTGAACCACCGATCTACATCAGCACAGTGGGTGATCTCCCCGCCTCGACCGGTTTGGCCGGATCGAGCAGCTTCGCCGTCGGCCTGCTCAACGCGCTACACGCCTATCGCGGCGAGCGTGTCTCCCCCAGCCAGCTCGCAGAGGAAGCGACGCATATTGAGATTGAAGTGCTCAAAGAGCCGATTGGCAAACAAGACCAGTACGCGGCGGCCTTCGGCGGTCTAAATTTTTTCCGCTTCAATCCCGGCGGAGCGGTGACGGTTGAGCCGGTGCGCGACAGTCACAAATTTCTCGGCTCACTCTTTGAACACGTCATGATGTTCTGGACCGGCCTGCAACGGGACGCCAGTTCCGTGTTAAGCGAGCAACGCCGCAACATTCCTGACAAGCTGGCGCATCTGAACAAGATTCGCGGTCACGCGCATGATCTCCAAGCACTGGCCGGGCAAAACAAGTTTGATGCTGTGGCGTTTGGCAGAATCCTGCACGAGTCTTGGCAGCTAAAGCGCCAGCTCGCCAGCACCATGTCCACCAGCCGGATTGACGAGTATTACGAACTCGCCTTGCGCGCTGGTGCTGAAGGCGGAAAAATTTGCGGCGCGGGCAACGGCGGCTTCCTGCTGTTTATCGTCCAACCCGCCAAGCAAGCCGCCGTCCGTCAGGCACTCAGTCAAATCCTTGAAGTTCCCATCCACTTCGAGGTGCATGGCTCTCGCGTCCTGCTCCCGTTCGATTATTGAAATAATCACTCAACCTTGTTCATGAATACAAAACACCCACCCTGCATTGTCTGTGGCCAATCCAAAGTCGAACAGTTCCTAGACCTCGGCACAACGCCTCTGGCCAATAAATTTCTCGCTCGCAAACATTTGGCCGCCAAAGAACCAGCCTTCCCGTTGTGCGTCGGCTTTTGCCATACGTGTAGCCATGTCCAGCTCACGCAAGCCGTGCCGCCGGGCGCCATGTTCGAGGATTATCTCTACATCTCCTCCGCATCGTCCACGCTCAAGGCGCATTTGTTTGATCTGAGCGACATCGTCACGCAGCGATACAACCTCGGGAAAAACAACCTCGTCGTTGACATCGGTTGCAACGACGGGACGCTGTTGAGCGGGTTCAAGCGACATGGCGTCCGCACTCTCGGCGTTGACCCCGCGAAAAACCTCGCGGCGTTCACCGACAAACTTGGCATAGATCGGCACATTGGATTTTTCAATTCCACCTCTGCCAAGGAAATTCTGGCGAAGTACGGTCCGGCGTCCGCCATCACCGCCACCAATACTTTCCCACATATCCCCGCGTTGCAGGATTTCGTACGCGGCATACAGACATTACTCGCACCGGACGGCGTGTTCGTCATTGAAGCGCATTACCTCATTGATATTCTGGATCAGGGAGCCTTCGACACGGTTTATCACGAACATATTTCTTACTGGGCACTCGGCCCGATCTGCCGTCTGTTTGAAGCGCATGGCATGGAAGTCGTGAATGCCGAACGGCTCAACCTTCATCACGGCCAGTTGCGCGTGTTCGTGCAGCGCAAAGGCGCAGGGAAAGTGCAGCCTGCAGTGCGTGAGATTTTGGAGATGGAACGCGCTCGTGGACTTGACCGCTTCGAGACGTTCACGGCCTTCGCCGCAGACGTTCAACGCATCAAGCATGACCTGACCAAAACCATCAACGATCTCCGCGCCCAAGGCAAACGCATCGCCGCTTACGGCGCACCGGCCAAAGGCAACACTCTCCTGTGTTTTCTGGAACTGGGCACGGACAAAATTGAATACATCGTGGATCGCAGCCCACTCAAGCAGGGGCTTTTCACTCCGGGACTCCATGTGCCCGTCGTGCCGCCCGAACGACTGTTGACAGATAAGCCGGATTACCTTTTGCTCCTAGCGTGGAATTTCCTTGATGAAATTCTTGAACAACAAAAGGCTTATCGCACGGCAGGCGGCAAATTTATCATCCCTATTCCTACAGTGAAGATTGTGTGACCCCGCACAAGTAAGCGAGCTAGCGCGAGGCTGGAAGGCTACTCCTTCTTGCTGCCGAGTTTGTCCATCGCGACTGCGGCGAGGATGACGAAGCCTTTGATGACTTGTTGCCAGAACGGCGAAACCTCCATCAGCACCAGCCCATTGTTCAGCACGCCGATGATGAGGCAGCCGAGAACTGCGCCCAGTATCGAGCCCCGTCCACCACTCAAAGAAGTTCCCCCAATGACGACGGCGGCGATGGAATCCAGTTCGTAGCCGAGTCCCGCTTTCGGATCGGCAGCGTCGAGGCGCGCGGTGAGAATCAAACCCGCCACCGCTGCCAGTCCGCCGCCGAGCGTATACACCCACACCTTGATGTTGTTCACGCTCAACCCAGCGAATGCCGCCGCCTTCTCGCTACCACCGACGGCGTAGATGTAGCGACCTAGTGTGGTGCGCGTTGAAATAAAATAGAACAGCGCAACGAGAGCGGCGGAAATCCAGATCGCAGTCGGAATGCCCAGCCAGAAACCTGCGCCGATGAAACCAAACGTCGGGCCGAGTGCGGTGATGGGAAATCCATTCGTCCACAACATCGTGAGTCCGCGTCCGATGCTCAACATGCCGAGCGTGGCGACGAACGGCGGCAATCTAAATCGCGTGATGGCCATGCCATTGAACCAGCCGAGTGTTAGGCCGACGAATATTCCTGCGATCACTGCACCAAATGCAGTGAATTGGATTTGAACGCCCGCGAAGTTCAGCGCCATGCCGTTCTTCAACAAACCCGCCGCGACTGCGCCTGACAGCCCAAGAATTGCACCGACCGACAAATCAATTCCGCCCGTGAGAATGATGAGCGTCATGCCGATGGAGAGGCAGAGGTTCACCGAGATTTGCAGCAGGATGTTCCGTAGGTTCGGGACGGTGAGGAATTGTTCCGATGCGAAACTCAGTGCTACGACCATCACCACTAATGCGAGCAGCGACTGGAAGCGGGTGAATGTTTCTTTCGAGATCGGTTTCATTGCGCTTCGGTCTTCACGGGAATCACTTTGAGCGGCTTCAAGTCCGATGATTCGTCATTCACCTCAGCGCAGCCGACGAAGCTGATGATTGCACCGACCTTCACTGTCTCGCGCAACTTCGGCAACACGCCTTCCTCAATGATGCGGTTCAAAGACTCGGAGATGGCGTTGAAATCCTGCGAGTTCGCATAATCGTTCACACTCAACAAGCCCGTCCCATCGCGAACTGCATTGCTGAACAACAAACCGACTTGCAGTGAAACTTCGGCATTTGTTGCGCCTTCGGTCACAGCCAAAGAAACTTCATCGTCGCTCACCGCCAGCACGCGACCTTGGCCGGAGATGAAGTAAGTGTAGCTCTCGCTGACGCCGATGGTGCGCGCAAATTTATTCTTGGCCTCGGCTGCATTCGCTTGAATCGCTGTCAGCAATACTTCCGCCTTCACGGCTTTGTCGAGTGATGTGAGTAACCGCTCGTTCCAGAATTTTTCAGCGAACGCCTTCGGGTCAAATGTTGCCGCCGCTTTTTCCTTCGCAGCACGCTCCAGCGTTACGATATGAAAAAGCGGGAAGAACCAACAGAGGCAGGCCATACCACAAATAACAATCAAGAGCGCGGCGACGCGGTTCATTTAGTGAACAGTTTTTTGATCCACTGGGTTAAGACTTCCGATGGTTCGGAAACAGGGAGTGCAGGCTCGACCTTGATGCCTTGCGATTCCAGAAGCATCCGGAGGAACAGTCGGTCTGGCACATCTTTTTCGCGAGGCGTCTGTTTCATGCGCCAAAGTGTTTTTGGGGAAGCGAATGGAATCCGTACGCCTTCCAGTTCGTGAATTTGGGCGTCCTTAATTGCTTCAGCGTAGTTGACACCACAGCCACTTTTCATCAAGTCCACTAAAACTTCGTCGGCAACACGAACGACAGTGAATTTTTCAATGTCGCCCGGCTCAAGTTCGTTGACCGCCTGATCGGGCAGGCTGCGTAACGCTTCAAACACACGCGCTTCGTTCTCCGCCGCCGTGTCCACCAGCAGATCAATGTCTGTAGTGAATCGCGGGTAACCGGACTGGATGATGGCCCAACCGCCCACGACCACATAGAGTGCGCCTTGGCGGTTCAGCTCCGCGCAGAGTCGGCTCAAGTCGCCGGGTTCTGGTGGGCGCGGGCCTTCTTGATCGCTCCCTGGAGAATGTGTTTTTCCATCCATGTATCAGCTTCTTCGTGACTCTGAAAACGAAACGCGCCTTTGGGAAAGGGTAGACGCGGCATCAGGCTCTTTGCATTTGAAACCAGCCTGCTGTAATCAGGGGACAGCCGACGCCCCACAACTTTTCCGGGCGTCTCTTCCAAATTTACAATCGGCTTCATGCGCGGGCAAAGCTACACTGGGCGGCGGTGGCTCACAAGCACTGTCACTTTTTTCCGTAATCCCCATACTTGCTGACGTTTTCTGGCGTCACGAGTTCCACCTTCACAGGAATTTTCTGCTGGAAATCGCGCTTGCCCTTGATGTATTCGTCAGCGAACTCGGCGGCTTTCTGTGCCATGACTTTGGGGAATTGCATTCCGGTGGCGGCGATTTTCTTTTCAGCGATCAACTTCACCACGTCGTCTGCGCCGTCGAAGCCAAACACTTTCACCTTGTCCGCCTTGCCCGCTGCGACGAGAGCCTGATATGCGCCCATCGCCATCGCGTCGTTGCCGCAGAACACGGCGGCGATGTCGGGATTCTTTTGCAGGATGGATTCAAAAACTTCCAATCCTTTCGCGCGATCAAAGTCCGCGCTCTGTTGTGCGACCATCCTCAAACCGGGGAAACGATCCACGACGCTATGAAAACCTTTGGAGCGATTCCAAGTGTTGTTGTCGCCAACGATGCCGAGCAGTTCAGCGTATTTGCCTTCCTTGCCAACAACTTTGACGAAGTATTGCCCCAGCGCGACGCAACCAGAATAACTATCCGAGAGCATCTGCGCGGTGGCGGCGTTGGTCGAATTGATTTCGCGGTCAATGCAGAACACCGGCACGCCTGCGGCCTTCGCCTTTTGCACGTTGGCGACTGAGCCGTTCGCGTCTGTGGGATTGAACAACACCGCTTTGTAGCCCGCAGCGATGAGGTTTTCAAAATGTGACGCTTCCTTGGCCGTGTCGTTCTGTGAATCAAAGATCGTGGCATCGTAGCCGAGTTCGACAGCGCGAGCCTTGGCGGTTTCTCCGAGCACGACGAACCACGGATTGTTCAACGTGGAAACGACGACGGCGATTTTTTGTTTGGCGGCGAGTTGATCAGCGGCGAATGAGGAAGCTGTCTGGCTGAACAAGGTCAAAACCAACGCAAGCAGGGATCGAAAGATTTTTTGCATGAACGCAGTATGACTGAATCCGGCCTGCCACTGCAAAACGTTTTGGCGGGGAAGCCACGCAGGGCGGGCGCATCATACGTCGCCATGATTAAGGCGAGTTGCCAAAATGGATTGGGCGAACGTGAGATGTCCCTCTACTCACCCCAAATCCGCTTCACATGCTCCACGCCTTGCTTGAGTAACTCGACTGGCATCGCGGGACTGAACTCAAAAACTTTGATGTGTTCCGGCTTCACCATCGGTTTGAGCGCGGTGAAATCCACAGAGCCGCTGCCCGGCGCACAATGATCGCGCGTGTGCGCCTGCACATCGTGGATGTGAAATCCAGCAAGCCGGTCAGCGTAAGTCTGGAGATGTTGCGCGTGCTGGATGAAACCGAGGTTCTCTTTTATCTGCGCGTGACCGGTGTCGTGCCAATAGGTCAGCGCGGGGCTTTTGAATTCACGAAACAACAGCGCGAAGTCATCCTCAAACGGAATCTCCTCCGTGGACTCCCGGTTTTCGCAACCGAGTCTGACGCCGCGCGATTCCGCTTCCGGCACGATCTTGCGGAGCGATTCGTAAAGACGTTCGATGAACTTTTTCTTCTTCGCCTCCCGCTTCTCGATGACTTCCGCGCGGAGCTTTTCATATTTCGACGAACCGCGTTCGCCGCGCTCAACGAGTTCCTTGAGTTTACCGGAGTAATCCTTCAGCTCAACGCTGCCGAGGTGCAGCACCACGAGCGGAGCTTTGACGCGCGTGGCGAAGTCCAGCGTCTTGAGCGTGTGCTTGAGCGCGGACTCCCGTTCACGGTCTGATTCAGCGGTGAACTGGTAAAGGTTCGGCGCAGAATGATTCACGCCCATCGGCAGCGGACAGAAATTGTGTAGCGTGGAAATCTTCATCTCACCCGCGCTCACGGCGTCAAGAATGCCCGGCATGAGACTGATGCGCGTGCCGTGGCTGAGTTCGGCGAATTCAAAGCCGAGATCGCGGACTTCGCGCAACATGGCGCGACCATCCGTGTGGCGATGGGAATTCCAGCAGGTCGAGAGTGAATACATGGTGCTAAATCAGAGAACCGTTGCGTCTAAAATCCGGCAGATGGAATCAGACGAAGAATTTTTCAACCACGGATGGACACGGATAAACACGGATTTGGGGCGGTAGTTTGGCGGGTTAAACTTTTCGGTGAACAAGGATTTAGTGCAGTTGCTTGTTATCCGTGTGCATCTGTGTCCATCCGTGGTTGAACTATTCCGTACAAGAAAACCGGATTGCGACTCCCGCCGCAACCCGGTGATACAAACTTACAGATCCGCGTAACGCGCTGTCAGCATGGCTGAGAAACGCGCGACTTTTTCCTTACGCCGGCGCTTTTCGCTG
>JAYUAV010000248.1:0-14769 GCA_043741175.1 Verrucomicrobiota bacterium | reverse complement strand
CCCATCTTCGCCGAACACGTCGGTCAGCTCGGCCCGAAGTTCATCGCGCGTAGTTGCGTGGAATGTCACGTCAACAACGGTCGCGCGCTTCCACCGGCGATTGGTGCGCCGATGTTTCAAACTGTCTTGAAAGTCGGGAGCAACGCGACTGGCTCGCCGCATCCAACGCTCGGCTCCGTGTTGCAACCGCAGTCCGCGAGCGGGCCGGTGGAAGGCAGTGCGACGATTGCCAGCTACACGACGACAAGCGGACAGTATGGCGACGCTACTGCGTATTTGCTGCAAAAGCCGAACTACACATTTTCAGGAACAGTGCCGACGTTTTTCTCCGTTCGCATCGCCCCGCAACTCGTCGGTCTGGGTCTGCTTGAGGCGGTGAGCGAAAGCACCATCACGGCTTTGGCCGATCCGAGTGACGCGAATGCCGACGGCATTTCGGGTCGTGTTCAAACGGTTCTCGACCCTGAGACCGCGCAACAACGGCTCGGTCGCTTCACTTACAAAGGCGGGAAAGCGCGGCTCAGTCACCAGATCGCCGCCGCTCTCAACACCGACATGGGCGTGACGACTTCTGTTTTCCCGATTCTTGATGGCGAAACAAACAGCGTCGCCCCCGAACTCTCTGCCGCCGATCTCGACAAGATGGTGCGCTACGTCGCTTTGCTGGGAGTTGGCGCGCGTCGTGATCTGACCAATGCCCAGGCGTTGCAAGGCGAACAATTATTCGCCACCGCGCAGTGCATCAAATGCCACACGCCGACGCTCGTCACGAGTTCGTATCATCCGATGACCGAACTTCGCAGCCAGACGATTCATCCGTACACAGATTTGCTGTTGCACGACATGGGTGCAGGTCTGGCTGACAACATGGGCGAAGGCGTGGCCACCGGCTCTGAATGGCGCACGCCGCCGCTCTGGAACATCGGATTCACGGCGGGAGTCAGTGGCGGTGAAGCCTATCTCCACGACGGACGCGCCCGCAGTCTCGAAGAAGCCATCCTCTGGCACGGCGGCGAAGCTGAAGCATCGAAGGAAAACTTCCGCACGATGTCAGCCACCGAACGTGCTGCGCTCATCAAGTTTTTGAAATCATTGTGAAGATCAATTTGAGAGACTGTTTGAAAACTCCACATGGCGAATCGTCCTCGTCGTCGTTCTCGTCCTCGTCCTCGATTTGGCTTGGGTTTCGAGGACGACGACGAGAATTGTCTGTCAGACCACTGTTCAAACACTCTCTGCGACAAACCTGATTACTCTGTTATGATGTCTCAGTCGTTCGACATGAAAAAACGTTTCGCAATCCTCGCAGTGCTCATGACGTTGGGCTATGCCAACGCCGCCGTGACCAACTTGTTTCCGAACGGGAACTTTGACTCGCCCGCTGGCGTGGCGACTCCGTGGGTCGAAGTCTTCGGCGGCGGCACGACGACTTACAGCTATCCTACCACTGGCGGCAATCCCAATGGATTTGGTCGCATGAACAATTCGTCCGGATGGGGCATCTGGGTGGGCGGCGAGCCGACGGCACTTTCGCTGAGTTCGTTGGGGCTTGTCGCCGGCGGCACTTACACGTTCGTCATGGACATGAAAAACTTTGTCGGCACGGGCGTCGGCAAACTCAAGATTGAATCGTGGGCTGGCGTCGCGATGATCAGCGACAGTGGTGACATTTCTGCCAGCTCTCAAACTGCTGCGTGGGCCACTTACCACTTTGTTGCCACGCTCGCCACGAATGCCACCGGCATCAAAGTTGTGCCTGTCGCGGGAGCAGGTGCTCAGATCGGTTTCGACAATCTTGGCGTGATCGTTCCCACGACGGGGCTGACGGTTTCGATCACCAGTCCGGCCAACAATGCGGTGGTGACATCCAACTTCACTATCAACGCCACCGCCACGGTCAGCCCGGGCACAGTCACCAACGTCGCTTTTTACGATGGCGCCGCGCTGCTCGGCAACGACACGAGTTCCCCATTTAGTTTCACCGTGAACGGCGCGTCGTTGGGCGCACACGCGCTGAAGGCTGTGGCGAAGGACAGCGGGGGGAACAGTGCCACGTCGTCAGTGGTCAACGTCACCGTGAGCAACACGCCTCCGCTTGTGGGCTGGCAACTGGTCTGGGCTGACGAGTTCACGCAGGCCAATGGGACTTCGCCGGATTCTTCCAAGTGGGGTTACGACATCGGCGGCGGTGGTTGGGGCAACGGTGAACTCCAGTATTACACGTCGCGCACGAACAACGTCCGCATTGAAAACGATCAGTTGGTCATCGAGGCCAAAGCGGAAAACTTTGGCGGCAGCAGCTACACGTCGGCGCGTTTGCTCACGCAGAACAAATGGTCATGGACTTACGGTCGCATGGAAGCGCGAATCAAAGTGCCGCGTACGCAAGGAATCTGGCCGGCGTTCTGGATGCTGGGGACGAACATCCCTTCGGCTGGCTGGCCGACGTGCGGTGAGATTGACATCATGGAACACATCGGTCGCGAGCCGAAGAAAGTGTACGGCACGATCCACGGCCCCGGTTATTCGGGCGGCGGCAGCGTGGGCGGCTCATACACATTTGTCCCGGATGTGGCGGATGATTTTCGCGTGTTCGCCATCGAGTGGAGCACCAACATCATCCGTTGGTATGTGGACGGGATTCAATACTTCTCAGCGACGCCTGCCAGCATCGGCGGCAACACCTGGGTGTTCAATCAACCGCAATTCTTCCTGCTGAATGTTGCCGTCGGCGGTGCGTGGCCCGGCAATCCCGACGGGACAACCATCCTGCCGCAAAAAATGTTGGTGGATTATGTCCGCGTTTATACCAACGCGCCGACACCTCCGACAGCCCCAGCCGTCCCGACAGGATTGACCGTCAGTCCGGGCAGTTCTAAAGTTTATTTGAAATGGGATGCCACATCCGGCGCGACGGGTTACAACGTCAAGCGCGCCACGATCAGCGGTGGGACTTACACGACAGTCGCAAGTCCTACGACAAACAACTACACCGACGCGAGCGTCGCGAATTGCTCGACCTATTTTTATGTGGTGTCAGCGACGAACTCCGTTGGTGCGAGCACCAACTCCAGTGAGCAGACCGCGACGCTTGGCGCATACTCGCTCGCCGTGAACTCCGGCGGCAGTGCGGCGGGACAATTTGTGGCGGATGCAAACGTCGTGGGCGGCACCGTAGGAGCGGTTGCTACAGCTACGATTGACACGAGCGGATTGATCGCGCCCGCACCTCAAGCGGTTTATCAGGCGGAGCGCTTTGGCAATTGCACCTACACATTCACCGGCTTGATCTCCGGCGCGAGTTACAAAGTGCGTTTGCACTCTGCGGAAACCTACTGGACGGCGGCAGGACAAAGGCGTTTCAACGTCATCATCAATGGCGCACAAGTGCTGACCAACTTCGACATCATCGCCGCAGCCGGTGCTGCGAACAAAGCGGTGATCAGCGAATTCAACGCCATCGCGACCGGCGGACAGATCGCGATTCAGTATGTCACCGTGACCGACAATGCGCGCGTCAGTGGCATCGAGATTATTCTCCCCCGACCAGCATCTCCTGCCTCACTCACGGCAAACGCAGGCAACTCCCAAGTCTCGCTGATCTGGAACGCACTCACTGGCACCGCCTACAATGTGAAACGATCTCTCGCCAGCGGCGGACCCTTCACCCCGGTGTTCAGCGGACTCGCCACCACCAACTGCACTGACTCCGCAGTGACGAATGGCGTGACTTATTATTACGTCGCCTCCGCGTCCCTGCTCGGTTGCGAAAGCACCAACTCCACCTTTGTCAGCGCGACTCCTGCCTGCACGCCACCACCAGCCCCGACCGCTGGCAACAACGGGCCGCTCTGGACGGGTATGACCTTGAACCTCACGGCTTCGACCGTGCCGGGCGCGACTTACAGTTGGACTGGTACCAATGGATTCAACTCCACCAACCAGAACCCTTCCATCGTGAACGCTTCGACAATTTCATCGGGGATTTACAGCGTAACCACTTCGGCTGGCGGATGCACCTCGACTCCGGCGACGACGATGGTGGTTGTGAATCCTCCTGCAACGCTGGCGATTCAAGCCTTGGCGGGAAGTGTGGTCCTGAGTTGGCCCGGCGGCACGTTGCAATCAGCCACCAACCTTGGCGGCCCTTGGAGCGATGTCATTGGATCAACCTCTCCCCGCACGAATCCCGTGGCGGCGTCACAGGAGTTCTATCGCATCAGACTGCAATGAATTGATTCATCGCCGAGCAAAGCAGTTTCTACTCAATCCCTTTGTGCCTCTTGGTGGCTTCCAACTGCTTTTTTGGGTTGAACGGCTCGACAAAATGGGCGCGATTGTCGCATGTGGCATTGGCAAACAAGCCGACAAGTTCGTCGATGAATATCTCCGGTTTACGGAGTAAAACGCTTCGGTGGTTCTCGGCTTGAGGCTTAATACTTACTGGTGCTTCGGCGCAAGCAGGCTCGCAAGCTTGCTCAGGTCGGGAGTAGGGGCATGGCAGACGTAGTTTTCGCATACATAGGCTGTCGCTTTGCCGCCCACCATTTTCACGTCCTGAATGAACTCAAGACGTTTGCCGAGAAATGCCTGACCTTTGCCTCCATCGGCGAGCAGAAGGATTTTGTTTGGAATGAAAGTTTTATGAACTGCGCGGAGCATGGAGCGGGTATCGGCGGCGTCCGGTTTGCCCGCGATCACAATTAGTTGCGCTTTGGTCAGGTGGAAGTCGAGCGCCACCATCATTTGCGGCATGGCGCCGGGTGCCCGTTGCATACGCCCACCAAACGCGGTCAGCGTTTGTTCGGCCATCTCGCGAAATGTTTTTTCGTCGAGCATCTGTGACAGACGCAGGAGATTCAGGGTGGCGACGGAATTGGGCGATGGCTCTGCGCTGTCGTTGTCCTCCTTCATTCGCAAGAGGACGCTTGGATCGTTGCCCGTCGTGCTGAAAAAACCTTTGCCGGTCGAATCCCAGAACAGTTCGTTTTGCTTTTTCTGCAAATCCAACGCCCAGGCGAGGTCGTTGATGTCGAAAGAGGCTTCGTAGAGGTCGAGCAATCCCTGGATGAGAAAGGCGTAATCGTCCGCAAACCCGTCAATGGTTGACTGTCCGGCGCGATACCGGCGGATCAGCTTGTTGGTTTTCGCGTCGTAGAGTTTCGTTTTGATGAACTGCGCGGACTTCGTGGCTGCCGAAAGATATTGCGGGTCTTCGAGCACTTGATAGGCGCGGGCGAAGGCGGAGATCATCAAACCGTTCCAGGCCGTGATGGTTTTGTCGTCGAGATGCGGACGCGGACGTTTCGCGCGAACGGCAAACAGCTTTTGCCGGGCATCAGTCAGTATCTTCCCAATCTCTTCGGGAGACTCGCCAAACTTTTTCGCCGTCTCCTCGACGGTGTGGGAGACGATCAACACATTCTTCTTCAGAAATTCACCGCGCGGATCGCTGTCCACATTGCCGCCCTTCTCGACGCCGTAGTTGTAATTGAAGATTTCGGCTGATTCCTTGCCCAGCGTCCCGACGATTTCCTTTTCTTCCCAAACGTAGAACGCGCCCTCGGCATGAGCAGAGGGATTCTCCGGCAGCGTGCTGTCAGCATCTTCCGCCGAATAGAACTGACCCTGGTCGCCCGTCATGTCGCGCTGGACGTAGGCGAGAATGTCGCGGGCCACATCGGCGTAGAACTTGTCGTGTGTGATTTGGTAAGCGTCGAGATACGTGCAAACCAATTGCGCTTGATCGTAAAGCATCTTCTCGAAATGCGGCACATGCCAGCGCGTGTCGGTGGAGTAACGATGAAACCCGCCGCCGATAGGGTCGTGCATCCCGCCGTCTGCCATCTTGCGCAGTGTGAACAGGGACATATCGAGCGCGTCTTTCGTCCCGGTGCGGGCGTGGTAACGCAGCATGAAGTTCAGCGCGACTGGACGGGGAAATTTGGGCGCACCGCCAAAGCCACCATAGCGTGGTTCGTAGCTGGATTTAATCTGGTCGTAGGTCTTGTCGAGCAGCACTTTTTCCAACTCAACGCTGGCCGGGCGCGTCGCCTCTGTGGACTGCCGCAGTTGCTGAGTGAGCGCGTCGCTGGAAGCCTTGATTTTGTCGCGGTCGGTTTGCCACGACGCTGCAACCTTTTCCAGCAACGTCGTGAATTGCGGAGGCGGATAGTAAGTGCCGCCGAAGAACGGTTTGAGGTCTGGCGTCAGCCAGACACTCATCGGCCAACCACCGCCTCCGGTCGTTGCCTGTACGAACGTCATATAGACGCGATCTACATCCGGGCGCTCCTCGCGATCTACTTTGATGCAGACAAAAGTATCATTCAGAATTTTGGCAATTTGTGGATTCTCGAAGGACTCGTGCTCCATGACGTGACACCAGTGGCAGGTCGAGTAACCGACCGAGAGAAAGATGGGTTTGTCCTCCTTGCGCGCCTTCGCGAACGCCTCCTCGCCCCACGGATACCAGTCCACGGGATTGTGCGCGTGCTGGAGCAAGTAAGGCGACTTCGATTGAATCAGTCGGTTGGTGAAAAGTTGTTTTTGCGGTGACGCTACCACTTCTGATGACGGCGGTAATCGGCTCTCGACAGGATTGCAGCCTGCCAGAATCACTGCTAACACGGCGACAATTGCCAGCGCACCGGTTTGCAAGTTCGCCTTGGCAGCGTGAACGCCAACCGCTCGCGGAAGAAAGTTGATCATGGTCAAATCAATGTACCCAGCGGTTTGGTTTGCTTCAATCAAAGACTCGCCAGGGTTGATAGTATGATTGTGCCGCTACGGTGGTGCGATCCTGACGGCCATTGTCCACGACGCGGATGTGGGTCAGTCCGACGCGCGAAATCGAACTGGAGCGTCCGCGCGTCGCGCATGATTTGCACATGACTTGGGTGCGAGTTTGACTGAGGTGAACATGCCCGTAACGAGGCGGCGTTGAAATTCCATAAAGGTAAGTCTTCAGGAAACTAGCCGCTCGGCTAGCTAGGCATTTCTAGGTTCGGTGATATTATTTCCATGTACCCGATACGATAGAACCAAACTTAAAATTGGACGAACGTGCGTCTTCGGTAAACCGCAGAAATCCTTGGAAGCATAAGCGAAAGTCCAATGAAAAAACTAATTGTAAGTCTTGCGCTAGTCGCACTGGTCGGCATTGCTAACGCAGCGTTAAATCTAGTCCCTAACGGAGATTTCGCGATCGCTGGCGGGACGAATTGGGTCTTTGCAGGAGTCGGTGCAACGCCCAGTTACCCAGCCGCTGGCGGAAACACTGGTGGTTATGCCAAAATGGATCAGACAGCCGGAGGTTGGGGTGGCGTCTTTGTTTCTGAAGACAGCGCGACCGCTGGCCGATCACTTGCATCATTAGGCGTCACCGCAGGGGGCAACTACACTTTCAGCCTCGACATGATCAGCCTCGGTGCTGGCACCCCGCTCGCTGGAATGAAAATTGAATCATGGGCTGGCGGGTCTATTCTAGACAACAGCGGTGACATCAACTTCACCACAACTGCCAGTTGGGCTACTTACACGTTTAACTACACAATCAATCCGGCTGCAACGAGCCTGAAGTTCGTTCCCCTGATGGTTGTCCAGCCTGTCGGATCCATCGTCGGATTTGACAACATCGGTGTGATCGTGATTACCGCGCCGCTGGCTGTGTCAATCACGAGTCCGGCCAATGCCGCGACGGTGAGTCCCAGCTTTTCGATCACCGCCACCGCCACGGTTAATCCCGGCACGGTCACCAACGTGGATTTCTACGTGGACGCCGCGCTGGTCGGCAACGACACGAGTTTTCCTTACAGTTACGCCGTGAGCGGCGCGTCGTTGGGTGCTCACGCGCTGAAGGTCGTGGCGCGGGACAGCGGCGGGAATAGCGCCACATCGTCCGTGGTCAACATCACTGTGATCACCCCCGTGGTTAACGCTTACGAGCCGTTTAATTATACTTTGGGGGCGTTTGCCAACGGCACTCCCGCCACGGGCGCCGGGATCTCCGGTAACTGGACGGTGGGAAATGGCACCATCGTTGCCGGTCTGACCTATCCCAGTCTGCTGACATCCAATCGGGCCATCTCGATGACGGCGGGGCGTACTGAGGTGTCTTTCGCGAGTCCAGTCTCTAGCGGAACGAAGTATTTCAGCTTTCTGTTTAATCAAACCGGCGCCAACGGCGCCAACTTAAACGGTCTCTACCTCAAGGGAAGCGGTGTTACCAGCCTGATGGCTGGCATGGTTTCCCCCACTGCGTTTGGCTTGGGTGCGGTCACCACCACGAGTGCCGGGGCTACGGCTATCAGTCTCTTCTCCGGGCAGCAAATTAATGGTTTCACCATGGCTCAAACGCATCTCGTCGTGGTGCGGATCGTTTTCAACACCTCAGGAGCCAACGATACAGTCACTCTTTGGCTTGATCCGGCGGCAGGCACGTCCACGCCGACGGGAACTCCAATTGTGTGGAGTTCTTTCGATGTGGGAACCCTTACCGGAATCGGTTTCAATGTTCAGGGGGGCGGTAACCCGGACCTGTTTGATGAGATACATGTCGGTGACACATTCGGCAGCGTAGTGACCGACGTTCCCCTGCCACTGGCCGTGTCCATCACAAGCCCCATCAATACTGCGGTTGTAGATGAAAACTTTTCGGTCACAGCGACTGCTTCGGTCAACCCTGGAACGATCGTCAACGTGGACTTCTACTTGGACGGCGGACTGGTGGGCAGTGACGCTGTTGCCCCCTACATAGCCCCGGTTACTGGAGTGGCGGCTGGAGCCCACACCTTGCAAGCCGTGGCGCAGGACAGCTTTGCGAATAGCGTCACGTCCTCCGTGGTCAACATCACCGTGGTGGTCATTCCCCCCACCGTTATCAGTGCGTACGAGCCGTTTAATTACACTACGTTGGCCAATGGCAACCCCAGCACCGCCACTGGATTCACTGGCAACTGGACAATTGCGGGAACGGCCAACATCATCGGGAATATGAGCTACCCCAGCCTCCCAACACTCAATAACGCCTTCCAACAATCACCTGCTGGACAGCGCGATGTTGTGTCTTTGGGAACCTCGCTCGTCAAAGGAACGGTTTATTTGAGCTTCCTTTACAATCAAACCGGCGACAACGGCGGGAACGCGAATGGCCTCTACCTCCCGGGAACCGGAGTCACCAGTCTTTATGTTGGCCTCACCGGTCCTTGGAGTGGTTCTGCTGGCAAATTGGGATTAGGCACGACCACCACGGCCGGAGCTGGCGCAGCCGGGATCAGCGTCTTGGCAGAAATGCCCGGACCTGCCCAGACCATGAATTACAATCAAACCAATCTCATCGTGGTGAAAATTGCGTTCAACACATCGGGCAACAACGACACGGTCAGCCTCTGGCTTAACCCCACCGCCGGGGTGGCCGCGCCGGCTGGAAATATTAATGCGCCCAATCCGGATCTGGTGGTCAGCACCTACGATGTCGGAACCATCACCGGGATCGGTTTCAATTTTAATGGTGGCGGTGCCGTTCAACAATACGATGAGATCCGTGTCGCCAACACCTTCGGCGAAGTGGTCGGGGTGGCGGGCGGAGTGAACACGACGCCAACGAACATTGTCACGAGCGTATCGGGCAATCAACTCATGCTCTCTTGGCCAGCCGATCATACTGGCTGGACATTGCAGTCGCAGACCAACAACCTCAGCACAGGTCTCGCCGCCACTTGGTTCAATGTGGCTGGCTCATCCTCCACCAATGGAGTGACCTTCACCATTGATCCGGCGAATCCGACGGTGTTCTTCCGGTTGGTTTATCCGTAAAGGTTTTAGTCTTGGATGTGAGCCAAATCAAAATCATCAGCCACGCCAGCAACCCAAGCTGGCGTGGCTTTATGATGTCCATAAACAACGTGGCTCGCGAATGTTTCAAGGCCATGGCGATGACTGAAGCCCAGCAGCAATAAAGAAACAATATGTTCAAACACCATCTGTCGAAACAACTGACCGTTATAGTTTGTCTGGTGACGGTTATGGGTTGTACAAGGAACGACCCCAATTCGACTGCGATGACGGAAGGGGTGACAATCTATCAACCTGCAGTGCCTGAGCTGCCGGAATTTAGTTGGCGGAATGTGCGAGCGTTTAATCTGCCGCTAAACAATCCGCCCTTTGTCCCGCCGGCCAAAGCTGAGTTCATGCGCGCGGATGACTACGTCCTCGGCGTGATTCTGGGCGGCGAAGCCCGGGCCTACCCGTGGAGTTTGATGGCCAATTTCCATGCGGTGAATGATTATCTCAATGGCGAACCCATCATCGTCAATGTTTGCGAAGCGTGTAACGGGGGCGCGGCGTTTCTGGCCACGCTGCCCGACACGGTGCTGGACATCCGGCCGCGCGGGTTGAAGAACGGGACGTGGTACGGAGAGGACTTCCAAACTGGCAGCTCCTGGTACCCGTTCATAGGCGAAGCCTTTGAAGGCCCGCTGAAAGGGACAAAACTCACCCGGATTCGCGTCTATTTTTCATCGTGGGAAGATTGGGTCCGCGAGCATCCGAACACGACGGTGGTGGTGGTCACCGACGAGATTCGGTCGCGCCCCCATGGCCGGGCCAGCAAGATGGCGGATCATTGCCTTTTTAATCCAAGGTATTTGAAGGAGATTACCGACCCCAAGCCGAATCCCAATCGTGACCTGCTGCCTGGATATACTTTGGTGTTTGGCTTGATTCCCAAGTCCGGCGAAAAACCGAAGGCGATTACGATTGAGGCCTTGGGCGCGAACACGACTCTGGTTCAAACCAACCTAAACAACACTCCCGTCCTCCTGATGCTGCAGCATCAATATCAAATCGGCGCCTACAAACGGGTACTCAACGGGACCGTACTAGACATGAAGATACTCACGGAGGCACCGCTACTGATGACCGATCAGCGTGGCAACAAGTGGAACATGTGGGGCCGGACCACGGAGGGAATCAATCATCCCAGCGAACTGGAATTGGTTGACGGGTACATGGCCAAATGGTACGAATGGGTGGAAAATTTCCCGGAAACAGAATTGATCAAAGCAGAGTAACCAGCGAAATCGAGCAGCACTGCAAGTGAGTTCAAAATTAAATTTTATGAAAAATATAAATATTATCGGCAAAATCCTCATTCTTGGATTGGCGACCGCTATCGTCGTCGGCAGCGGGGGATGCTCAAAAACCCCGGAGACCAACACTGCAAAACCCGCACCGGCAACCCCGGCAGATACGAAGGCATCGGAAGCCCTGCTCGCCCAGCGTCAGGAGCTTGATAAAACCGTCTGGGCGCCCGAGGTCGAGGCGCAAAAGCACGAAGGCGTCTTCATCAAGCTTTGGGACGTTGAACGCAATGCGGAGGTCGCAGCAAAGATGGGCGTGTTGGCCGAGTTTCCGATTTTGGGAGGGTTTTCGCTCGGCGTTCCTGCGCCGGTCCAGACGCTTGAGTCCGGAGTGAGCCTGACAACTTTTTCCTCCGAGCCGGGGCGAACCTTCAAACCGAGCGAGTGGAAGGAGTATTTGCGTTCCCTTGAGAAAGCCGGAATCCAGGTTGTTCAAACCGAGTGGCATCACAGCCGCTTTGTTCCCGCGACTAATTCCAGCGCGGCGAAATCAACCGTCGCCTTCGTCATTCATGCGGTCAAGGAAGCGACAAAAACAACCTACTCGGTCAAGGGCGATCTTGAAATCCAGTGGGCCAGCCCGACGAACAATACAGCGGCCGGGATCCCGGTTGCGGATTCCATCATGGTCAGTGGCCTCACACTCTTACAGCGTGAAGGTGGGGGATTGTTTAAGGAGGTCTTCACGACACAGAGCGTTTCGAATGAATTCGCTTCCGCGTATCCGGTGCTGGTTTATGACCTCAACGCGGACGGGTTTTCAGAAATAATTCTGCCGCGATGGAACCGTGTCTATTGGAATCAAGGTGGCAAGAACTTCCTGGGGACTAACTTGCTCGACCATCCGATCCCGATCTGGGAAGCCGGCATCCTGTCCGATTTTAACGGCGACGGAAACGTTGACTTCGTCACGGTGGGCAAGGATGGGTCGCCTTATTTCTACGCAGGTACGGAGCAGGGTAAGTTTCCCACCAAACCTGTGGTTTGTGCCGACGTTAAATTCGAGATGCCCACGGCGATCACCGCTGGAGATGCCGATGGCGACGGCGACTTGGACTTGTGGATGACGCAATACAAGCTCTCTTTCGTAGAGGGGCAGATGCCGACGCCGTATTACGACGCCAACGATGGACCGCCGTCCTATTTTCTGAAAAACGACGGGGCCGGAGTATTCACTGATGTCACGGAAAGTGCCGGACTCGCACCGTTGCGCCATCGGCGGACTTATTCCGCTTCCTTCATTGATCTCGACGATGATGGCGATCTCGATTTGATTAACGTCTCCGACTATGCTGGTCTCGACATCTACCGGAACACCGGCAAAGGGAAGTTCCAACTCGCCACGGAATCCTATGTCAAGGATCGGCACTTTTTCGGCATGGGCCACACCTTCGGCGATTACAATGGGGATGGGCGGCTCGACATGTATGTGATCGGGATGTCGTCCACCACGGCCCGCCGGCTTGACCGGCTCAACCTTGGGCGCGCCGACAGGCCCGATGTGCATCCGATGCGCGCTGCCATGGGCTACGGCAACCGGCTCTACTTCGGCACCCCGGAAAAAACCTTCCAAGAAATCCCGAAGGTGGCGGCCGCCGTCGCTCGCACCGGCTGGTCTTGGGGAGTGACCACTTTCGACTTCGACTTGGACGGCGATCAAGACATCTACGTGGCCAACGGTCATCGCAGTGGTAAATCCTGTCAGGACTACTGCACGACCTTTTGGACACATGACATCTACACCGGCGATTCAAAGGAAAACCCGCAGGTGCTCAAAGTGTTTGAAAGCTCACTGAGCGGGATCAATCGCGATGAGATATCTTGGAACGGTTACGAGAAGAATGTGCTGTTTGTGAATCACCCGGCCCGTCCAGAAAGCTTCGTGAATAATTCCTTCATGTTCGGAACCGCTTATCCCTACGATGCACGCTCCGTGGTTTCAGATGATCTCAACAACGACGGTCGCCCGGATCTCGTGGTGGCAGAATCAGTTTGGATCGGGCGTGGATTCGCTTTGGTGATTCATGTCTATGCGAATCAAATCACCACCAGTCAGACCAACAACTGGTTCGCCGTTCGGTTGCGCGAATCGGCTGTTCCGGGCTTCTCGCCCAATGGGGCTAAGGTGGCCATTACCGATGATCTGGGGCGCGTGCAGACGCGGTGGATTGTCAGTGGCGATTCCTTTCTCGCCCAGCATGCGACGGTCGCCCACTTCGGTCTCGGAAACGCGAAACTCGTGAAGTCCATCGTTGTGACATGGCCCAACGGAAAGACTGAGCGACACGATGCCGGACCAGCCGTTAATACCACGATTATTTTGCGCGGTGGTACCCCAGCGCTGTCACTTCGGTAATCCGGAAGTGCTGGAAGAATCGGCAAGGAAACTTCTGATCAGGAATCTGAAAATCCTGTCTGACTCGCTACGATCAAGCGGGCGGAACAACCGTTTCGGACACACAAGCCCAGTTTCGCCCCGTCCAAAAACTGGCGGGCTACCAAGGTGGACGCCACCAGTCACAAGAGACTGCGGCGACGGTTGAAAACTACGAAAACCACGCGGGGAACGGAGTTTCTGTTTTCCGAGGCACTATGTTTTATTGGGCTGGCGGAGTCAGTATTTTATCGGATGTGGAAACTCAACAACGGGAGGACGCCTCAATTAACTAGCCAAACGGCTAGCTAGGCAATTCTAGGTTGTGTGCTAGTCTCACGCCGTAGCCCAAATAAGAAACTAAACTAAAAAATGTTGCCGATTGATCAGTAAGTTGAGCAACGCAACAAAACAACAATCCCAGAGTCATCACAAATCTAACGATTCGGTAAAATTCGGTAAAAAAAACCCATAAAAACACAGGAAATAAAAAATGAAAAAACTAATATTAAGTCTGGCAATTGTCGCGATGGTGGGAGTGTCCCACGCGGCCTTTAATCTGGCATCCAACGGCGATTTCTCAGCTGGCAGTGCTGGCTGGGGTTTTGCCGGCGTCGGCACTAGCCCTACGTTCCCCGGAGCAGGTGGAAATCCAGGTGCGTACGCCACCATTGACCAGACCGCAGGCGGCTGGGGTGGCGTGTTTTACACCGACGTCCCTGGAGCCCAGTCACTGGCCTCGGTGGGTCTCACTGCTGGTGGCAACTACTTGTTCAGCCTCGACATGATCAGCCTCGGCACTGTTTTGCCAACCTCAGGAATGAAAATCGAATCGTGGAACGGTGCGACTTTCTTGGGTGACAGCACTGATATCAACTTCAATATTACCACCAGCTGGGCGACCTATACGTTCAACTACACCATCGCCCCGGGTGCTGACAGCCTTAAATTCGTTCCGTTGATGGTAGTCGATCCAGTAGGGGCCTCCACCGGATTTGACAACGTCGGCGTCTATGGCGTGACCGTGCCTGAGCCCACCAGCATGGCATTGGCTGGATTGGGTGCTGCGCTGTTGGTGATTCGTCGCCGCAAGTAAGCGAAGCACTGGAGTTCGTATTTCACAAAGGCCGCCCGAAAGGGCGGCCTTTTTTGTCGCTATCAACCTTGTTATTCTCTTGGCTATAGCAATTAACAATAACATAGGCACGTTTGGGCGATAAAAAGGAAGGGGTTGGCGGCGGTGGCGAGGTCTTT
>JAYUAV010000247.1:0-13792 GCA_043741175.1 Verrucomicrobiota bacterium | reverse complement strand
AGAATTACGAACCGCGTTTCGCGTATCACGGTTTTCGATTTGTCGAGGTCACGGGTTTTCCCCGCAGGCCGACGCTCGATGATCTCGAAGGTCGCGTGGTGAATGACGACGTGGCGACGGCGGGTGAATTCAACTGCTCGAATCCGTTGATCAACCGGCTGTATCAAAATTTCGTGTGGGGCGTGCGCGGAAACTACCGGAGCATTTCAACGGATTGCCCGCAACGCGACGAACGCCAGGGCTGGTTGGGCGACCGCGCGGCGGAATCGCGCGGGGAGACGTTCATGTTCGATGTGGCGGCGTTTTATTCGAAATGGGTTCAAGACATGGCGGACGGACAAAAAAGCGATGGCAGCATGTCGGACGTGAATCCGCCGTACTGGCCGCTCTACAGCGAGAATGTCACCTGGCCCAGTTGCACGGTGATTCTTCCCGGCACGTTGCTGGATCAATATGCGGACGCCGGACTCATTGAGCGGCATTATCCGAGCATGGTGCGGTGGATGGATCACATGAGCGGTTACATCACCAACGGGATCATTGCCAAGGATAATTACGGCGATTGGTGTGTGCCGCCGGAAGACGCAAAGATGATTCACTCGAAAGACCCGTCGCGCAAAACCGCTCCCGAGATTCTGGCGACGAGTTATTTCCACCATTGCCTCAAGCTGATGACGCGCTACGCGAACTTGTTGAACAAACCTGCCGATGCGAAACGCTTCAATGATTTGGCCGAACAACTCAAGACCGCCCTAAACGAGAAATTTTACAATCGCGAGAAAGGTCATTACGGCAACGGCTCGCAGACGGCGTGTGTGCTGCCCTTGGCGTTCGACCTGGTACCGACCACTGAGCGCAAGCGGGTGTTCGGCCAACTTGTGCGCAAGATCACGGAAGAAACCAAGGGACATGTCGGCACGGGCTTGATCGGCGGCCAATGGCTGAATCGTGTGCTCACCGACGGCGGGCGGGCGGATTTGGTCTATACGTTTGCCACGAATACGACCTATCCGAGCTGGGGTTACATGATCGAGAAAGGCGCGACGACGGTTTGGGAATTATGGAACGGCGACACGGCTGATCCCGCGATGAATTCCGGCAATCATGTCATGCTCATCGGCGATCTCGGCATCTGGCTCTATGAAGACGTCGCTGGCATCAAGTCCGATTCGGCTCGACCCGGCTTCAAGCACATCGTCATGAAACCGCACCCAGTCGGCGACCTGAAGTTCGTGAAGGCGAGTCATCGTTCCCCCTATGGACTCATAGGCAGTGAGTGGCGAATGGAAGGCGGCGAGTTCCAATGGCGCGTGACGGTGCCGCCGAACAGCACCGCGACGGTCCACATCCCGGCGCAAAGTGAAGGCAGCGTAACCGAGAGCGGCAAGCCATTAAGCCGAACGTCCGTAATCGCTCCGATACGATTTGAAAACGGGCGTGTGGTGTTGAAAGTGGCGGCAGGCAGTTACCATTTCAAAAGCAGGCCGTAAGATAATCCACGTAATTCGGAAGCGAATCCATTGTAGATAAACATAGTCAGGCGTAATATCACCACCAAGCTCAGGCCAGAAAATTTGTAGAGCAGAACTAATAACCAAAAACCATCAGAAAATCATGAAGAGTAACTTGAACAACATTCGCACGATGTCCTTTGGATTGGCCGCCGTTCTCGCGGCAGCCGCGGTCTCCACAGCTCAGGCGCAATACACCGCCGTTTTCTATGACGGCTATGACACTACTGGCAACTCGCAGGACGTGAATTTCCAATACAACAGCGGCACGCGTCAAGGTGGCGTTCTCAGCCCGATCAACTATGCCCAAAATCCTGCCGGGGCTGACTATCACCATCAAGTGACCGGAACGACGCTTCAGTTGGCTGGCGATCCAGGCTTCCAGTACCCGATGGCTTCGCCCAACAAGAACTTCAAAGGCCCGATCTTTGGTTCACAAGTTGTGGGCACGAAGATTTCATTCTCGCTGGATCTAAACACTCCTTTGTCCGCTCAGTACACGGCAGCGGGAATCAGCCTCGGTGCGAGTTCTCAGTTGGTGAATCTCGAAGGAGATGCAAACACGCACTTCGCCGTGAAGTTTGTTGAGGACGGAGCTTTTGGTGGCGGTAATTTCATCCAGTTCTATGATGGCATTAACCTTGTCAACAATGTGCTTCCGTTCACCGCAGGCGGTGCGGGCGCGTTCGGTGTGGACTTGCTTATCAACGATCTGGCTGACGGCAATCCGTTCGACGGCATCGGCTCCACCACCATTGATCTCTACGTGAACAGTGTGTTCATCGCGGGCTACACCAAGGGTGGCGGCGGTTACTCTGACAACTATCTGACACTCGTTGGCGAGCGCGGCTTCAGCTTTGGACCGGGGCTTACCATCGTCACGCACCAGTTCGACAACCTGCTTGTCTATGCCTCACCTGTGCCTGAACCCGGAACTGCAACTCTCGCGCTCTTGGGTTTGGGTGTGTTCAGATTCTATCGCAAGAATCGGAATGCCTGATGGATCATTCAGCTACAAGAAACATTCAGAATTAACAATCCAACAACAAACAACACATGAAATTAACATCCCTTTATCTTTCGTTGCTCTGCGGAGCAGCACTCAGCGTGAATCAGGCGCAAGCCACGATCACTTGGACTGGCGGCGTCAACAATGACTTCTGGACTGCTGGCAATTGGTCTGGCGGCGTTCCAAGTTTCGGCGGCACGACGACTGACCATATCTTCATCAGCGGCGCCGTCGGCTCGATCACCAACAGCGCGTTCAGTCAATTAACCATCGCGGATGGTTTCAACATCACGATCATCAACAGCACACTTAACTTTCTTACCGGCGGTCCGGCTCAGGGAATTCAAGGTCTGGCTGGCGGTTCAGTGAATCTGCTCAACATCCAGAACTCCACCGTTTCCTCTGCGTTTATCGCGGTTGGCATCACGGCGGATTTGACGTCACTCAGCAGTCTCCGGCTCGCGGGCGCGAACCGTTCGATCAACAGCTTGGTTGAAACCAGCCGCGTCAATCTCGGTGATGGCTCCAGCATCACCTACACCGCTGGCAACACCGATGCAGGGTTGAGCCAGCCGCAATCCATCTTCCGCACGGCCACTGGAATGGACTACAAGACAGACACCCTGACGGCACCGTTGACCGACTTCATCCTCACAGGTGCTGACACCACGCCGTTCTCGGTTGCTGGCGGTGGCGATGGCATCAATCAAGGATCATTCACCATCACGGCAGTTCCTGAACCCACCGCGCTCGCGCTGGCGGGACTTGGCTTCGCCGCGATGATGCTACGTTCTTCACGCAAACAGTTCTGATTTTGGGGTGGTTGGTAATTGGCGAAAGCCCCGCTTCGGCGGGGCTTTTTTCTTTTCAGGAATCCACGGATATAAAGCAACTCCGGTTGAACCCGACACAAATCACAAAACGCATTTACCCCCGTTTGTGGGTGTAGGAAAAATGCAAAACTCAGCTAGATTATTTTCAACAATGACACCTCAGATTATCGCGCTGCGAACGTTCATCGTCGCTTGCCTGATCGGAATCCTCGCTTCGGCTAACGGCCAAACTCTCACGCTTGATCCCATCGGCGTCGGTGCCAGCGTCACCGTGACCGGCGTTGGCGGGCCGCCTTCCAGTTCAGTCGAGTTGTTCAAGAACGGCAGCTCCGTGGGTTCGTTCACGACGAGCGCGGGTGGGCAATTCAGCATCCCAAACATTGGCACGGCGGCGAGCGATCAATTCTACGTGGCAGCCGGACAGGTCTGGAATTTCAACGCCAATGGCAATACCGAAAGCTGGGCGGGACTGGCGGGCGACGCCTCAGTCGTCAGCGGCGGCATCTGGAAACAAACCAACTCTGTCAGCACGGATATGTCCGTCGGGATTTACGGCGACGCCTTGATTTTGACACGCGCCCGCGGACTGGAAGTGCGTTTGCGCTACACCGGAGTCGGCAATCGCACCGCTAGCGTCATCATCAAATCCGCCGGGCCGAACGGAGTCGCCAACGCCGGCGGCGACGATGGCAGCACGACCATCGCGAACACCGCCACGGTTTCACCCACGACCACGTTTCAAACTTACGTGTTCGATCTCGGCAGCAGCGATACCGGAACTCCGACGTGTTGGCTGGACGGCACGGCTCCGATCAACATCAATTTTTATCTCGCAGGCATGGCCATCGGCGACGTGGTGGAAGTGGACTCCATTCGGCTCAGTGAATCATTGCGCTGGGAGTTTGACACCGTCGGCGACCTCTCGGAATGGGGCGGCAACGCCAACACCACCATCCTCGCCACTAACGCCGGCACAATCCGCCTGAATGCAGGCGCGGCAGGCAATGTGGTTATCGCCCGTCCGTTTCGGAACATCGGTTCGACGCACTTCACCAAACTCCAGACGCGCTTCCGTCAAGTCACTGCCACGCAGCCAAATTTATTGCGCTGGAATTATTTCAGCAACCCGGCGGGCTACGGCACGGGCGGTTACCAGATCAGCACCCCAGCCAACGGCGCGTTTCAAATCATCACCACGAACCTCACCGGCTCGCCCACGTACGGAAATACGTGGGGCGCGGGCGGCGCAGCGACGTTGAATTTCTCGCAGGAAGCATTTGCTCCGTTGTTCGCCAATCTGGCTGGTGAGTACGCGGAAATTGATTACATCCGATTGCTACCCACGTCTCCGTACGGCCCCAGCCCGACTGTCGTTGCGGCGGGCAGTCCGGTCACGCCGACTTATTACGTCAGTTCCAGCGGCGGCAACGATGCGGCCAACGGTCGCTCTGCGGCTACGGCATGGGCGACTTTCACCAATCTCGACGGCCTCACGCTCGGTGCAGGAACATCCGTGAATCTCAAGCGCGGCGACACTTGGTCGAACAAGCGTCTCCGTCTCTCCGGAAAAGGCGCGGCTGGGAATCCAATTCTTCTGACCGCTTACGGTGAAGGACAAAACCCGATCATCACCGGCATCAACCTCACCAACGCGCCGTGCATCCAGTGGGAAAATCCTTCGTTCATCAAGATCGAGGGCATGGATTGTCGCGACTCGAAGATCGGCATTTACTTGCGTTACACCGGCGGCAATCTCGACGGCACCGGCGCGATGTTCCGCAACACCAACGTCGTCATCACCTGCTGTTATTTCCAGAACATGGATGAAAAATGGAGCGACACGAACGGCGTCGTCACCGTGCTGCCACCGTATGAATTGTCGTGGGGAACGGGCATCTGGATCGGCGGAAACGTTCCCTCGCCACCGGGCGGCCCGTGGGCTTCGGCATCAACACCCATTCTTGACGATCTTTCCATCACGCATTGTGGGTTCAAGGATGTCAGTTCGGGAGTTAGCGGTAATTTTTACTACCCGCCGTCCTACAAAGGTCGCTTCACCAATTTCCGTTTTGAAGATTCCTGGGTCACGGGTTGCGAAGCTGGTTCGTTCGCGTTCTTCTACGTGGACGGCGGACACGCGCGACGCGTGGATACGTGGCTCGGCGGATCCCAATTTTACAACACTGGCACCACGGGTGGATTCCTCCAGAACTGCAAAAACTTCACCGTTGCGGATTGCGAGTTCGCAGGCAACAAGCGCATTGGCAGCGCTCACGACGGCGTGGGATTCGACTTCGAGGGCGATTGCAACAACGTCGCCTTCACGAACAACGTCCTTCACGACAACGACGGCAGCGCATTGCTAATCCTCAACACCGTTTCCAATCACACTGGACTCAACATGGGCGCGAACACGGTGTGGAACAATGCGCGCAATCCGCTGGACGCTGGTGAGAACAACGAGTTCCGCCACAACCCGACTGGCAGCACCGGTTCGTTCACGAACATCGGCGTGTATCGCGGCGCGAACAATGCCTTCGGCGCAGTCGCGCTCTATGACAACGCCACGCGCTGGACGACTGATTTCGCCCCGGCCAACATCCGCAGCGCGACCACTTGGGCGACGGTCAGCACGCGTCCTCTCGTTTGGAATTTCACCTCCTCCGTCGAAAGTTGGGGCGCAACAAATCAATGGTCCGGATTCACGGCCACCGGCGGTGCGCTCGTCGGAACGTCGAGCGGCGTTGATCCGTATGTCGAAAGCGCGGCAACGTGGGTCAACACCCGCGAGCGACGCTGGGTTCACGTTCGCATGAGCCAGACAGCAGGCAGCACGGCGCAGATTTTCTTCCAAGTGGAAACAGATGCAACCTTCACCGGGCCGAAAGCCGTCGCGTTCCCGATCATCGCCGACGGTGTGATGCGGGATTACGTCGTGGACATGGGCGCAGCGGCGACGTATCGCGGCGTGGTGACCAAATGGCGGCTCGATCCCGCGGACGCCGCCGGCTCGGTCATGGTCATTGATACATTTGCGTCTCATGCCGATCCGTATCTCGCGTCGGTCACAGTCGTTTCATCTCGCGTGCTGGATGTGCGATTCAATCAAGCGATGCTCCCAACCGGCGGCGTATTCTCGCCCGCGAACTTTGCGCTCAGTGGCGCGGGGCAATGCTCGTTATCCAGCCAGCCCAGCACCGTTACCATGATTCCCAGCACCAACGGCCCGACGTATCGGCTCACTTGGAATTCCGGTGACATGAATGGTCAACCCGCCGTCCTCACCGCCACCGCCGCTCTCGACCCGCGCGGCAACGCGCTCTGGAGCGGAAGTCAGATCGCTTTCAACTCGGTGTTGAGCACCAACGCGCCGACGGTCAACGCGGGCGCGAACCGATCCGTTTGTTCAAGCAGTCCGAGCTTGACGCTGGCCGGATCATTCAGCGGCGGCGCGACAGGCGGAACGTGGAGCGGCGGCGCAGGAACATTCAACCCGAACACGAATACGCTGAATGCCATCTACACGCCATCCGCCGGAGAAATCGCGACAGGCAATGTCACACTCACGTTGACAAGCGTTGGTCAGGCCGCGCCCTGCAATGCCGCCGTGTCGCAGATGACGATCACGATCAACGCCGCCGCCACTGCCAACGCAGGCCCGGCACAAACTGTCGCTGCAACGAACACTGTGACGCTCGCTGGCTCACGGGGCGGTGGCGCAACAGGCGCGGTGTGGAGCGGCGGCGCAGGTTCGTTCAATCCAAGCGCGACTACGTTGAACGCGATCTACACACCGACGGCTGGCGAGAAAGCGGCGCGGACGTTGACGCTCACGTTGACTTCCACCGGTCAGTTATCGCCCTGCGGCGCGGCGATCTCGCAAATGACTATCACGTTCAACTCGCCGCCGGTCGCCAGTCCGATTTTCCTCGGCACACAAACCGACGTGCCAGTTTCCCGGAAAATTATCGGCGGACAAAATCCTCCCACGGATGCCGACAACGACACGCTCACGGTCACTTCTGTGACAAGCGCGGCAAACGGACTCACCAGCACGGACGGCACGAACATTTTCTACGCGCCAAACCTTTCCTTCAACGGCATGGATGCTTTCACTTACAAGGTGAACGATTCCTACGGCGGGACGAACACCCAGAGCGTGACCGTGCTGGTTTCGCCGAATTACAATCGCATCGGCGTCGAGGACTTGGGCGGCAGTTCAATGCGCCTCACTTACACCGGCACGCCGGGATACAACTACGCGCTGGATCACACCACGAATCTCGCCGCGCCGATCCTGTGGCTGCCCATCGCGACGAACACTGCTGGCACAAACGGGATTCTGCTGTTCACGAACTCGTTTGTGTTGCCGGAAGACTTTTTCCGCAACCGCTCCGTGCCATGATCGCAAATCCACAACCGATAAGATTATCCATCCCTTTCCGCATGATAGTCCATTCAACGACTTGAGCGTCCTGAGATAACATTGCTGACAGAGATTTATGAACCCACTTTCACGCAGAGCATGGCTGGCGACGACCAGCGCGGCAGGAGTCGGACTTCTTGCGATGCGTTTCCCTTCTGCGGCTGCCGAGGCTGATGATGGAATGGTTCTCATTCCTGCCGGTTCGTTCCTGATGGGCACGACGCGCGAACAGGCGGAACAGTTGGCGCGAAAATATCAGTGCCATGTGAGTTGGCTCGACGGCGAGTGGCCGCAACGCAAAATCGAACTGCCCGCGTTCAAGCTCGACAAGTTTCCCGTCACGAACCGCCGCTATGCCGCGTTCGTAAAAGCCACCGGCCACACCCCGCCGTTTCATTGGCCGGGCCTGGAACCCGCCGTCGCATTGCTCGATCATCCCGTCTGCAACATCAGCCGCGCGGACGCACGCGCCTTCGCAAAGTGGGCGGGAAAAACTTTGCCCACGGCAACACAATGGGAAAAAGCAGCGCGCGGCACGGACGGAAGATTATTTCCGTGGGGCAACGACTTTGACCCGCAGGCGTGTCAGCATGATCGCGGCGGCGTGATTCCGCCCACCGGCACTGCGCCCGTCGGAACTTATTCGCGCGGCGACAGCCCGTATGGCGTCAAGGACATGGCCGGAAACGTAGCTGAGTATTGCGAGGATCAACCCGGATCGAGCGCGGCGTACATCAAGGGCGGCTGCTGGCTCACTGCCTCGCCGCTGAATCTGCGTTGTGCCGCGCTCGGCTTGAGCGGCAACGAAAAAAATGCGCTCGACTACATCGGCTTCCGTTGCGCGAAGGAGATTTGATATGGCACGAATCAAACTTGAAGGACAACCCGGCGTCATGGCCTGCACCTTGACCGGCGTGCCCGCGTTTCCGGGCGAACGCTTCACACTCGCCTATCCCGAAGCCATCGGTGATGCCTCGCGCCCATTCTGGTTCGGCGAGATCAAACCCAAATGGGAACAACGCGACAACGGCGCGTGGGTCAGCACTGGCGAACAACCCGGCGAACTTTCCTACACGCTGACCGTCACGCCCGGCGACGATGTTGTGACTGCGCACTTCAAACTCACGAACCACAGCAAGAAAACCTGGGCGCAGGGAATGGCGTTCAATTGTTTTCAATGCGGTGCCGCCCCGTCGTTGCGCGATCACGATTGCACGCGGCATTGGGTTCGCACCGGCGGCGAGTTCAAGCATCTGATGCAAGTGCCGCGCGTGTTCGGCCCGCGACCCGCCATCCAGCTTTACAGCGTGGAAGGCGCACCGCTCGCCAAGGACATTCCATTTGTCGCTGACTTCAAAGCCTCGCCCGATGTCGTGATTGAACCGTGGATGGCGATTGAATCGCGCGATGGCAAGAAGCTCGTTGCCACAGTGTCGCAGCCCGGATTGTTTCTGTTTCAGAATCGCGAATATTCCTGCATCCACTGCGGCACGGGGTTCGGTGAGATGAAACCCGGCCAGACTTCGGAAGCGGTGAACAAGACTTACTTCGTCGAAGCCACTCTCGCCGACTGGCATCGCCGCATGAAAGCAGATATGCCGTCTAACTTGTCTAGCAACTCGGCTCGCTAGTAATTATTGTCCTCACCGTTGTCCCGTCCTCGCTTTGGAGACAGCACTTGATCCGAGGCTTGGATGAATCGCTCCAAGATGAAAAACAAATCTTCAAGCATCAGCCGTCGCCGCTTTCTGCAACGAGGAACACTCGCGTTGAGCAGCGCGCTGGCATTTCCCACGATCATTCCCGCGTCAGCACTCGGTCGCGGCGGCGTGAAATCACCCAGCGAACGCATCACGATGGGTTTCATCGGCGTGGGAGGGCAGGGCAGTGGTCACTTGCTTGGGGGTGCGTGGACTTATGTGCCCGGCGGTTACTCTGCGCGGCGTGATGTGCAAGTCCTCGCCGTGTGCGATGTCTGGAAGGATCGGCGCGAGAACTCCACTAATCGCGTGAATGAAAATTACGCGCAACTCTTCGGCAAAGGAACTTACCGCTCCTGCGAACCGTACCGGGATTTTCGCGACGTGCTGGCGCGCGAGGACATTGACGCGGTGTTGATCGCATCGCCGATCCACTGGCACGGCGTGATGACCATCATGGCGGCCAAGGCGGGCAAGGACATCTATTGCGAGAAGCCGACTGCGGTGACGATCCGCGAGAGTCAGGCGATGCAGGAAGCTGTGCTGCGTTACGGGCGCGTGTTTCAAGCGGGCACCCAGCAGCGTTCGGAATACGGAGGGAAATTTCGCCGCGCGTGCGAACTCATCCGCAACGGCGCGATTGGTCAGCTCAAAGAAGTTTATGCGTGTCGTCCCGGCGGAACATTTGAATGGAAGCACTACGGGCCGCCGCAGCCCGTGCCGCCGGAACTCGACTGGGATCTCGCGCTCGGTCCTGCGCCGTGGCAGGAATACGCCGGAGTCGCGCACGCCCACATGTTCGTCGGCGCGGGCAACATCAACTGGGGGCCGCATCACTACGACATCATCCAGTGGGCACTCGACGCCGACCGCTCCGGGCCGGTGGAATTATTCTTCGACAAGGGCGTGTTGCAATATCGCTACGCAAACGGGGTCATCGTTCACGCCGAACATTTTCCCGGCGACAAGACAGGTTCAACCGGCGGCGGACGCTTCATCGGCACGGACGGCTGGATCGCGGTGGATCGCGAGAACCTCACCGCATCATCGAACAAGGTTCTCGAACACCCGCTCGATCCCAAAGGCGCGCGCCTCTACTACGCGGAGAGTCATTCGGGCAATTTCCTAGACTGCGTGCGAACACGGAAGCAAACGCTCTGCGACATCGAGACGGCGCACCGCTCCACCAGCGCGGTGCTGCTGGGCGGAATCGCGATCCAATTGCACCGATCACTGAAGTGGGATACGGCGCGTGAACAATTCCTGAACGATGACGAAGCAAACCGGCTGCTCACAACGACGTTTCGCACACCGTGGGTGATCTGAACAATTGACCACGAATGAAAATATTTTTCCCCACATGGCTCGTTATTCTGACAACGCTCACATCGCACGCTCAGTCGGGCGTGGCGTTGCTCGCTGCGCTGAAATCAAACTCGCCTACGAACCGCGCGGCGATCATTCATGCTTTGGGAGAACAACGCGTCACCCACGCGGTGGGCCAACTCTCTGCGTGGTTGAAAGATTCCGATCCGCTCATTGCCTCCTCAGCGGCGCGGGCGTTGGGAGAAATCGGTGGCGCGGAAGCCGTCGGCAAACTTCGCGCAGCGTTGAAAAGTTCTGTGGCGCGGGATGCGGTTGTGGATGGGTTGCTCAGATGCGCTTCGCGGTTCGCTTCCGAAAATGATCCGGCAGCGGCGGAAAAGATTTTCAAACAGTTCGCGAATCCAAACGAGAAGCCGCCAGTGCGCACGGCGGCTCATACGGGATTGATTCGCTGTGCAGGTGACAAGTCTCTCGAACTCATCGTGGCGGGAATCAACAGCGACGACACGCCGCGTCAGATCGCCGCGATTCAGGAAGCGCGCTCGGTTGTTGATGCTAATACGACGGCGACTCTCACGAAACTGATTCCGGATCGCCCAGCGGCGTTGCAAGCCGCTCTGCTCGGAGTTCTCCAACAGCGCGGCGATCCTGCGGCGGCTGCGGCAGTCGCGACATTCGCCACGAACGCCGACGCTTACGTCCGCGTTTCCGCCATCAGCGCGTTGGGAGTGCTTGGTGATGCGGGAGCGATTCCGTTGCTCGCGAGCGCGGCAACATCGCGCGATGAGACGGAGCAGAAGGCGGCGCGGCGGGCGTTGATCGAATTACATCGGGGCGATGTCGGCGGAGTGTTGGTAACACAACTCGCGAGTGCGACGCCGGAAGTTCAAGCGGAACTGGCGCGTGCGCTGGCGGGTCGCGCGGAAAAGTCCGCCGTGCTGCAATTGATTCAACTGGCGCGCACCGATTCTGAACCGACGCGCAAGGCGGCACTCCGCGCGTTGAGTCAACTGGCGGATGGCTCGCATCTGGCGGGGCTGGTGACGTTGATTCAGAGTGCTGGCAACGATTCGATGCGGGAGCAGGTTCGCGGCGTGATTGAATCCGTGGTGGATCGCAGTGATCCGGGCAGAACATTTGATGTCACACCGATTCTCAACGCGTTGCATACGACCAACGCGGCGACGCGCATCGCTTTGCTTCAGACGGGCGCGTTGTTCTCAGACGGCAAATTGCTCGCGGCAATGAGCGTGGCACTCAAGGATGGCGATGAGTCTGTCCGCAACGCGGCGGCGCGGGCCTTGTGCAATTCGCGGGATGTGGGTGCGTTGAAACAGTTGGAGGAACTCGCACGGTCATCGCCGGATTTAAGTTTGCGTGTGCTCGCGTTGGAGGGATTTGTCCGTCTTGTGCGCGAGGATGCGGGCGGGTTTGCCGTGCCACAACGCGCGCAGTTGTTGCAAACCGCTTTTGATCTCGCGACGCGACCGGAAGAAAAACGGCTTGTGCTGTCCGCACTTCCTTCTGCACCGCACTCCGCAACGCTCGCCATCGCCCAACGCGCACGGACGCAGACAGACATTGCCGCAGAAGCCGACATTGCCTGCGCACAGATTGCAAAGGCGTTGCCAGCAACGAAACCCGCAGCGGCTGGCGGGCGACTTGATCCGGGCGGCGCGAAACGCGATTTCACGTTCAAGCGAATCCAACTCTCCGACAAGTTTTATGCTGAAGGCGCGAGCGTTGGAGATTTCAACCGCGATGGGAATATGGACGTGGCTGCCGGGCCGTTCTGGTTTGCAGGCCCGGACTTCACGCAACGAAATGAATACCGCGCTGTAAAAGAATTCGATCCGCTCGGTTACTCCGACAATTTCCTGACGCACATCGGCGACTTCAACGCGGACGGCTGGCCGGATATTTTCTGCGTGCCGTTTCCCGGTGCGGAAGGATTTTGGTTTGAGAATCCCGCCGTCAAAACCGGGTCGTGGGCGAAGCATCTGGCGTATCCGATGATTGGAAACGAATCGCCCGGATGGGTGGATATGGATGGCGACGGGCGACTGGATTTGATTTTCAACAATGCTGGTTTCCTCGGCTACGCCAGTTATGATCCGGTGAAGCCTGATGCGGTGTGGGTTTTCCATGCGGTGACGCCGAAGGATCAACGCTACGGGCGTTTCACGCACGGCATCGGCGCGGGCGACATCAACGGCGATGGCCGCATGGATTTGATCGAAGCCGCCGGATGGTGGGAGCAACCGGCGGACTTGAAGAACGACGCGCCGTGGAAATTTCATCCGCAGCAGTTCGCGGAAGCCGCGTCGCAAATGCTCGTCACGGATGTGGACGGCGACGGGTTGAACGACGTGATCTGTTCGTGGCATTGTCATCTTTACGGTCTGATGTGGTATCGGCAGACGCGCGCGGCGGACGGGAGCATGGGTTGGCAGCAGAATATCCTCATGTCGCCGAAGCCGGACACGAACGTCGTGGAGTTGCGCTTCAGTCAACTTCACGCGATGACGCTCGCGGACATGAACGGGGATGGCTTGCCGGACATCGTGACTGGAAAAAGATTCTGGGCGCATGGCCCGACCGGCGATGTCGAGCCGTCCGCGCCTGCGGTGTTGTATTGGTTTGAACTCAAACGCAGCGCGAATGGAATCGCGACTTTCACGCCGCACTTGATTGATGACGATTCCGGCGTGGGCACCCAAGTGACGGTGTTTGACATCAACAACGACAAGAAGCCCGACATCATCGTGGCGAACAAGAAGGGGATTTTTCTTCACCTCAACACGATCCAACCATGATGTAATGCCTTTTGGAAATACCCGAACGGCTGGGCTGTGGTATTGACGGAGCGCCGGTCTGTGACCGGCTTTGCGGTTGGAAACCTTCGGCCCGTGTGGTGTTTCTGTGAAGTGTGGCAGCACCCGCCTCCACCAACCCATAAGCCGGTCGCAGACCGGCGCTCCTGCCGC
>JAYUAV010000246.1:0-19743 GCA_043741175.1 Verrucomicrobiota bacterium | reverse complement strand
GCGGCTCTGCCTGAGCGACAAGTCGCTCAGGCCATGAAAGCGGCGACAAGTCTCCGCACTCCAAAAACTGAGCGGCACTTTCAGTCACACCCGTTGTCGTGTTGTCGTATTGACGCACCCTGCTTGAACAGCGACCATCAAGTTATGAATTGGCGAAATCATATCGAGAGTGATCCGCAAATCCTGCGCGGCAAACCTTGCATCAAGAACACTCGCATCCCGGTCGCTTTGATTTTGAGCTATCTCGCGGCGGACTGCAGCCATGAGTCCATCCTGCTTGAATTTCCCGATTTGAAAAGAGCCGACGTTTCCGCGTGTCTTGATTACGCTCTCTCTCTGGCTGAGTTCAATGCGGTGGCTGCATGAGCCTGTTGTTCTTCAGTGATCAGTGTGTGCCGCGTGAACCACATCGTATTCGCACCCGATAAGCGGACTAAGAAGTATGAATCCCTACAACCAATTCGTCACCGATGCCGCGCGACTTGTGAGCGAGGCAAAGAAGTTTTCGCTCGGTGGTTTCTCGCTTGCGCCGCGTCCGGCCATCGCTGCTGACGCACCGAAGGCGTTATTCTTCGCGCCGCATCCTGATGACGAAACCATCGTCGGCGGACTCGCGTTGCGCTTGTTGCGTGAGGCGAAGATGAACGTCATCAACGTCGCCGTCACGCAGGGTAGCAAGAAGGAGCGGCAGGCGGAGCGGCTTGTGGAATTGCAGAACGCCTGTCGCTACATCGGTTTCGGCGTAGAGACGACTGGGCCAAATGGTTTGGAGCGCGTCACTGCCAAAACTCGCGCGAGCGATCCGCAACATTGGAACGGCATGGTCAAGGTGATCGCAGACATTTTGATCAAGCATCAGCCGCGCGTGATTTTGTTTCCGCACGAGCGGGACTGGAACGGCACACACATCGGCGTGCATCATCTCGTGATGGATGCGTTGCGAAACATGATGCCGGGATTTGAGTGCTTCGTCGTCGAGACGGAATTCTGGGGCGCGATGGATGATCCAAATCTCGCCGTAGAAATCAGCGAAACCGATCTCACTGATCTCATCACTGCCACCACGTTTCACGTCGGCGAAGTGCAGCGCAATCCTTATCACCTCTCGCTGCCCGCGTGGATGATGGACAATGTCCGGCGCGGGGCGGAACTCGTCGGAGGGCAGGGCGGAGCTTCCCCCGACTTTCAATTCGCTGCATTGTATCGTCTGAGCAAATGGTCACACGGAAAGATCACCCGTAGTTTCTCCGGAGGAAAGTTCTTGTCCAAAACCGAAAATCCGGCTTCGCTCTTCTCGTGAAAAATAAATACATGCGCGAAGCAATCCGGCTCTCGCGGGTCAAGATGCGCGGCAACCACGGCGGGCCGTTCGGAGCAGTGGTCGTTCGCAACGGAAAGATCGTCGGTCGCGGCTGGAATCAAGTCACCTCTACCAACGATCCGACGGCACACGCCGAGATGGTCGCCATCCGCGACGCGTGCAAACGCCTCAAGACTTTCCAACTCGACGACTGCGAACTTTACACCAGTTGCGAGCCGTGTCCGATGTGTCTGGCTGCAATCTATTGGGCGCGCTTCCAAAAAGTTTATTACGGCAACACCCGCAAAGACGCGCAGCGGATTGATTTCGACGACGATTTGATCTACGACGAAGTCGCCACGCCGATCTCGAAGCGGAAGATTCCGATGAAACAACTTTTGCGCGGCGAAGCGCTCACGGCGTTTGCGGAGTGGACGAAGAAGTTGGATAGAGTCCGCTACTAAACTCGAACTCCTAAGTTGGCTTGATAAACGCGCATGTAGCACCCGCGTCTCGCGGGTGCTACACGTTCTGCTTTCAAATCATGTGGCAGAACATCGCATCGCGGAGCTTGGGCTCGAACCATGTGCTCTTGGGCGGCATGATGCCGCCAGCATCGGCGATGGTCATCAAGTCCTCGATGCTCGTCGGGAACATGCTGAACGCGCAGGCATATTCGCCGCTGTTCACGAGCTTCTCCAGTTCCGCCGTGCCACGGATGCCGCCGACGAAATTGATCTGCTTGCTTGTGCGCGGATCGGTGATACCGAAGATCGGATCGAGTACGAACTTCTGGAGCAACGTCACGTCGAGCTTTTCAATCGGATCGTTGGTGGCGGCGAACTGCGGACGGAAATGAAGCGTGTGCCATTGACCGCCGATGAACAGGCCGAGTTCATGTTTGCGCGTGGGCTTGGCCGCGCCGTTGGGTTTGATGACGAAGATGCCGTCGAGCTTCTGCAACAACTGCGCAGCGGTCAGACCGTTGAGGTCTTTCAGCACGCGGTTGTAGGGCAGGATTTGCATCTGGTTGAGCGGGAAGATGACGGTGAGGAATTGCCCGCTGTGGCCCGCACCTTTGCGCGATTGATAAACGCGTCCCGCCGCCGCGCTGCGGTGATGTCCGTCCGCGATGTAGAGGAACGGAATCTTCGCGAACTGCTCCGCGATGAACTGTACGCCTGCCGCATTGCCCACCGTCCATGACGTGTGCCGCACGCCGTCTTTACCGGTGAAATCCACGTCGGGCTTCTCGGTGATTTTTTTCGCGATGAATTCATCCATCGCAGCGACGGCGCGATACGTCAGGAACACCGGGCCGGTCTGAGAGTTGAGCGCTTCAATGTGGCGGACGCGGTCGTCTTCCTTGTCCGGACGGGTGAACTCGTGCTTCTTGATGATGTTCTTCAGGTATTCCTCGACGCTCGCGGCAGCGACGAGGCCGATCTGCGCGTGGCCGCCCATGATCTGGCGGTAAAGGTAGAAGCACGGTTGTGCATCCTGCTTGAGCGCGCCCTGCGAGATGAGCTTGGTGAAATTTTCTTTACCCTTCGCATAGACGGTGTCTGAGTAGATGTCCACGCCAGGAGCAAGATCAATCTCCGGTTTGCTGACGTGCAGGAAGCTGAGCGGGTTACCCGCAGCCATCACGCGCGCTTCCTCGGACGACATCACGTCGTAGGGCAGCTCACAGATTTGGGCGGCGAGTTCGGGTTTGGGTCGCAGAGCGGCAAAAGGTTTCAACGTAGCCATAAATGAGCGGCGAAGATAAGGACGCGGCGGCTGGAACGCACGGAAATTTCCCAAAAGAAAGCTTGCCTCGAATCGCTTGCTGGTTATTCTCTGCGACCTTATTTTGGAATAAGAATTTTATGGCAAAAATTTGTGAACTAACCGGAGTTGGCGCGCGTAAAGGCAGCATCATTTGGCGCAGTGGTAAATCGAAGAAGAGCGGCGGTATCGGTACGCACATCACCGCGATCACCAAGCGCAAGTTCATGCCGAACCTGCAACGCGTGAAGGCTCTCATCAATGGCGAAGTCCGCTATATCCGCGTGACCGCCAACGCCCTGAAGAAGGGACTCGTCACCAAAGCGCCCAAGCGCACTTGGAAGAAGGACGCGGTCAAAGCGAAGGCGTAAGCCGGAAGCGATTTCAATCAAAGCGAGGTCTTAACCGGCCTCGCTTTTTTATTTATATTGAGGCCAATTAGATGGAAAATACAACGCAAGCCAAACGCGTCAGGCAATCTTGTAGGCATACCAATCCTCAAAACTAGCGAATGTAAACTTGTCGTCCGACTTCAAATTTTGCTCAACGGTAGAGTCAGGATCAACATAGATGATCGAATAATCCTTCGCCTGTATGTCATACGCAAAATAGTCGCCGCAACCGTTTGAAGCGAACACAACGAGGCGAGGAGGCCAAGGCGTAGGAAAGCCGCTTATACTGTGCAAAATCTCGTTCTGCTCGACAATATCTCGCATCTTATCCGTTCGATCTGGCAGTAGAAAGTCGCAAATCTTGTGAATCGGGTCGGTTGAATCAAGCATCGCCTGTTTGTGGCGTTCTGGAATGTGTAGCCCAAGTTTCTTTTCTATGTACTCGATTTTCATAGAGGTTTAGGTCGCTGAAACTTACCGCCCCTTAGTAAACTTCATCTTCGCCCGGTGCAGCTCGCGATCTGACTCGCGACGTTTGATGTCATCGCGCTTGTCGAACACCTGTTTGCCCTTGGCCACGGCGAGGGACAATTTCACCTTGCCATTCTTCCAATAGAGCGAGAGCGGGATCAGCGAGTTGCCTTTGACAGCTACCAGTCCGAAAAGTTTCCGGATCTCCGCCTTGTGCAACAGAAGTTTGCGCGGCGCTTTGGGTTTATGATTCTGCACGTTGCCGTGGGAATACTCTTCGATGTGTGCGTTGTAGAGCCAGACCTCGTCCTTCTCCACGCGCGCGAACGCCTCGGTGATCTGACACTTGCCCCCGCGCATGGCCTTGACCTCCGTGCCATGCAACACGATGCCCGCCTCGAACGTATCAAGGATATGATAGTCGTGGTGGGCCTTTGAATTTTTGGCGATGTCGGCCATGCAAGAAAAGATTTAACGCAAAGACGCCAAGGGGCAAAGGCGCAAAGCCAACGACCACTCGGAATAAATCCCCGCCCCGGATTGGTTCAACTGTGGAATGACAACGTCTCGCATCGAAAACCTCTGCGTCATTGCTCCTTTGCGACCTTGCGTTAATTTTTCCATTCTCATAAACAGCAACAGCCAGAGGTTGAAGCCTCTGGCTGCGCGTAATCAAGATTGTTCGCGGCTCAATGCTTCTTGCGCTTCTTGGCCACAGGGCGAGCCAGTTCTTCGATGGCGGGCAGTTCCCAGCCGATTTTGTCTTCGATGATCTCACGCAAAGCGATATCCGCTGCGCCGAGATTGGTGTAATCCGCGATGAGCGGACGACCCATGCCGCCGCCGCCAGCGTTCAATTGGCGCACACGGCGGGAGACGATGTTGATGAGTACGTTGGGCGTGCCAACCTTTTCCAGAGCTTTCTTGCAGAGTTCAGCGTTCACAATGTATTCAAGTCCAAGTTTCGAGCGCGCCAGAGTAACGGACGCCAGCCAGTTCGCAATGAAATATTTTGGCGATTACAGGCTCATGGGCGCATCTCAGTTTTGGGAGCCGTGGGTTTTCTTTCATTAACACCCGGATTCATCCGGGTGTTATGTGGGCGGAGAAGACGAGAATGGTTTTAACCGTTTTCGGGTCGTGATGGAGTCCACGCCTCGGCCAAACCGTTGAAATGGTTGTGGCTTGCTGTCACCTCACACAGGGCTGAAGCCCGGTATTAATGAGAGACTCACGGAAACGGAGATGCGCCCCAGGCTCATTCTCCCGTCGCCGCCATTATGAAATTCCATGTCTGGACATGCAGGTGTTGAGCAAGGATGAGAAGAAAGCGGTGCTGAGGTTGAAGATTTTATTCATGGTCGTCCTCGTATCGTTCGGACAAATTGGGTAACGAAATCACACGCTGCCTGCCAGACAACCGGATTCAACTTCAGTACGAACATTCCAATTCCACTACTTCACCGCACGCGCACTGGATGTGGATGTGTGTCACTTGATCGCCGTTGCGTTTGAGTGTGACCACGGGTTTGGATTTGGCGTGGATGTGTGTCGTTGAACTGGAGACTAGCGTTGAGGTGGGAGACGCCTGCCCCGGCACCAGTGCGGAAAACCCCGCTGCCGCCGAAGCATTGTCTCTCGCCAAATGTGACGCAGAAGCGGGCAGGCACGGCGACGCACTTGCGCCAGCATTCCCGCCGCTTTTCAAGAATGGTACGAAGTCGGAAGACATCTTGATTATCGGTTGCCTGATTTGACCTTCAACAAAACAGCGACGCGACGGTTGCTCTCGCTCGTGGGTTCGAGATTCGGCATAGGTTGTGTGTCGGCAAAACCCGCCACCTTGCGGATCTGCGTGGATATGACGTCATGCTCCACAAGTTTTCGGCGCGAGGAATTTGCTCGATCAGCACTTAAATCCCACGGCCCGCGAACGCCATCAGCATACGTGCATCCCTTCTCAGTGTGTCCTTCCAGTTCCACGATGAAGTTATTGGTGAATCGCGAAATCTGCCACGCCAGCGTGGTGAATATCCACGTCCCATACTCGGTGAACTCTGCCGATGCAGGCTGGAAGATAGGTTTGTTGTTCCGGTCAAAAACGCTGATGCGCATCCCGTCCGGTGTAATTTCCAGATCAAGCGGGTTTTGCTCTGCGGATTCTGGATTGGCCTGCAACATTGCCGTAAGGTCCTCGGCCAGTCTGCGCAACATGTTCAACTCGACGGCTGATGCCGAATCAAAGTTTCCGCTGCGCGCCATCACGGTCATCGTCTCCTTGTCGGCGGGGATGATGCCCGTGGATTGTTTGGTGAGTGAGTTGAACGGATTACGGAAAGAACGCTCCACGGCTTCCTTGATCTTCTGATCCTGCGAAACGAGCCACAGCACTAGAAAGAGTGCCATCATCGCCGTGACGAAGTCGGCATAAGCCACCTTCCACGCGCCACCATGATGTCCGTGACCTTTTTTCTTAGCCATAACTCAATTCAAATTCTGCTGCCACCGGTCACTTCGCTGCCACGGCTTCCTTCAACATCTTCTCCATCTCGTCGGCGCCGGGTTTCACGTCACTCGTCAATCCACGCCGTGCGACTTCGATAGCCATGATCGGAGCCATGCCATTGGCGAAACCCACCACCGCGTTAGCAATGGTGCGGAAGAAGGCGATCTCTGAATTTCCGATGAACGCCATGTTCACACAGAGCGGGTTCAAGAATCCGTATGAAATCAAAATTCCCAAGAACGTTCCCACAAGTGCCGAGCCGACGTGATGGCCGATCTCTTCGACAGGACCTGCGATACTACCCATCGTGATCACAATGCCCAACACGGCTGCGACAATCCCAAACCCGGGCATCGCGTCCGCCGCCTTCGTCAACACATCAATCGGGCTGTGATGCTCCGCTTCCATCGTGTCGAGTTCCGTTTCGAGCAAGAGTTTCAATTGATCCGGCTTCACCTTGCCGTCAATGATCGGCTTCAACCCCCCGCACAGAATCGCCATCGCATGATGGTCTTTCACCAGTCCGGGATACTTCGAAAAGATGCTGCTCGTGTCAGGAGTCAAAACGTGTTCTTCCAGCGCGATCATGCCGTTGCGCCGACCGAGCATGAACAATTCGTAGAGTGCTTTGAACAAGTCTTCGTAAGATTTCTTTCCGTAAGGAGGCCCCTTGAGCGTGCCGATCAACTGTTTGACGATGGCCATGATGATGTGCTTCGGCGCCATGATGATCACGGCGCCTGCTGCGGATCCGCAGATGACGACGTATTCCGAGATGACGATCAAGTGGCCGGGGTGTCCGCCCGCCATCATGAAACCTCCCAGCACTGCGGCGAGAACAATGATAGAACCGATGATGACAATCATACTGCTTTAAGGGTTTCCTGTTTTTTTTGCGTCCACATCATCCTGTTGTTTCAGAAATGAGCGGATCGCGAGAATGGCCTGCGAATGAATCTGGCAGATGCGCGATTCCGTGACGCCGAACGCCTCGGCGATTTCGCGCAGCCGCAGGTCTTCAAAATAGTAAAGCGCGAGAACCTTGCGCTGCATCTCCGGCAATTGCTTGATGCGTGAAGCAATGATCTCCGTCATCTCACGCCGCACCGTGTTGTCCAATGGATCAGGTTGCGAATCATCCGCGATACGGTCATGACGGTTGTCTTCGTCGTCCTCGCTCACCGGAGAAGCATCCAGACAGACGAACGTGGCTGGCCGAATCTCTTCAAGCAGCTCGTGATATTCGTCCATGGAAAGGTTCAACGCCTTCGATACCTCTTCATCCGCAGCCGGGCGACCCAGCTTCTGTTCCAACTGTTGCATCACGGCCTGCACCTTACGCGCCTTGTCATGAATGGAACGCGGCACCCAGTCCAGCCGCCGCAACTCATCGAAAATCGCTCCACGAATCCGCACGCGAGCATACGACTCAAACGTGCTGCCGCCTTGCGGATCAAAATTTCTGACTGCGTTCAACAATCCAACGAGGCCGGAGCTGTAGAGATCATCCTGATCCACATGCGACGGCATGCTCATGGCCAGACGCCCCACAACCTGACGCACCAGAACGAGGTGTTGCTGCACGAGATCGTTCTCGTCGCTGCTGCCCTGCACGGCCTTGCCGTAAAGGTGCGATAAATCCCGCACCGGAATTTTGATCTTCGGCGGAGGCGGTAGCGTTGGAGCTTCAGTGGACATTTAATTCAAAATTATTTTATCGCAGCCGTGGGGCTGGATTGTTTCTCTGCCGCCTTGGCCGCGAGGCTGTCTCTCAATCCGCTCAACCACACACGACCCCACCAGCGGAACAACAAACCAGAAATCAGCGCGGTGACACACGCGCGCAAAAACATCGCAGGCCAGGAAACTTCTTTCACATAGCCCGTGACGACACCGATGCCGAACCCCATCAACCCGCCCATGATCATCATTTTTTTCATTCTTAATTGATCCCGATACTCCGTTTAGCAAGCCACCTGCCATCACGCTGTTTGCCTTGTGTTCGCAGCCATTTCACGCGTTTTACGAGGAAACTGACGCGAGAAAAGTTGTTCCGCAGTCGCCGCGATGAAGTCACCCGGAATATTTTGCCCGCTGCTCAGGTGGCGCACTGGGCAATTTGTTCCTAGTGCCAGATTCCACACCTTGCCCCAGCGCGATTCCTCATCCAGATGCGTCACGATCAGGTCGGTGATGGGTAATTTGGAAAATGCCCGCACCTGCGCGAGCAACAGAGACGTCTCATACGCGCCGTTCACCACCAAATGCACCTGCGCGTTTGGTAATGCAGCGATACGTTGGGCAAGTTGCGCCAATGCGTTCGCGTCTGAATGATTCACGCCCGGCAAATCTACGAACAATACCTCCGCCTCCGGCAACTCACCGTTCACAGGCGCGAAACGCTCCACGGTCACACCCAGAATCTCCCCGAACACGCTGAGCGACTCCGCCGTGTTCGCGACCACGCCATCCAATCGCCACACCGCCGTGCTGCGACCTTCCACGAGCGCGACCTGCGCGAGCCATTTGCAAAGAGCAGTGGTTTTCCCCGCGCCCGGTACGCCGATGAAGACATGCGTGCCAGTGACTTTAGTGGGGGAATCTTTCCAACGCGACGCGAGAACCTGCTCGGCGAGATTGATTTCATCCGTGATCGAAACCGGCGCGGCATCGCCATGTCCGTTGCACAACTCCGCTACGATGCTTTCAGCGAGCGCGGGCAACAACCCAGTTTGCTCCAGCAACGAACCAATGCGCCAATCGCCCGTGTTTTGGCTTTGGTAGGTAGGGTGTGTCACTCCGTGCGCGCCGTCTTGTGTCAAGACTCGCTCGGCGGGCAGAGGACTGCCCGCCCTACCAGCAACAGCAGTTTTGGAAGCGTCCGTTGTTAGCGATGGCCTTTGAAAATTCTCCCGCATTTCCGCCATCTCCGCGCGCAACTCCGCCAGCGCGCTCACCTGCACTTCATCCAAGACTGGCGCAGCAACCGCGACAGGCGCGGCAATTTTCTCCGGCACATGCGCCAGCACTTCGATGCGCGGGTTCTGCCACAGACGCGCCAAACCCTCCGCCGGCAAGCGACGCACATTCAACACGACGGCTTCCGGGCCGAGCGTCTCGCGGATTTGCGACACAGCATCGGCGACTGATTCAGCGAGATATGTGTGAACTTGCATGGCGTGAAATTGTTTAGAACGAACGTGAACCATTCCCACCGATCAGAGCGGGTAGCACGAATGCGTTATCCGCAAACACACCGGTCAAATCCCACTTCCGCGTGCAAGTGCCAAAACTTTCGCCCGGCCAGAAACTGCCACGCCGCACCGGGCGGCGCGTCTCGGTGGCGACTGGCACTTCCAACGGCACGGAGACGCTGTCGGCGAACTTCGTTGCGATGTGTGTTTGTATTTTCATAAATCTGCTTCCGTTATTCAGGACAGGGAACCATGGCGGCACTTTGGATTTCGATGCGGGCCGGAACTTCGGCGTAGGACAACACAGAGAGATCGGCGAACGTGCTTTCAAAGAAACGTCGGAACGCGAGCCGGATTTGCGGCGCGCATAGAACGAGCGGTTGTTGTCCGTCCGCCAGAAGTTTCTGGATGTGGCGAGAGAGGACGTTCATCACGTGCTGCGCGAGCTTTGGATCAAGCAGGAGCGCGATCTCCGTGGGCGATTGGCGAACGCCTTGGGCGATCTGTTGCTCCAGTTTCGGATCAAGAGTGATGGCGCGAATCTGTCCGCCTTCAGATTGGAACGGCTTCACCAGTTGAACACCGAGTGCGCGGCGGGCGTGTTCGGAAAGCTCGTCGGGATTCTTGGTGACGCTTGCGTGATCACTGACTTTTTCTAGGATGCCGGACAAGTTGCGGATCGAGATTCCCTCGGCGAGCAGGTTCTGAAGAACGCGCTGCACCTGCCCGACGTTGAGTTGCGCGGGGATGAGTTCGTTCACCACGGTCGGATGCGTCTGCTTGAGATTATCGAGGAGGATTTGCACGTCCTGGCGACTCAGTATTTCGTGCGCGTTGCGGCGGACGGTTTCAGAAAGATGCGTGACCATCACGGACGGCGCGTCCACCACGGTGTAACCTGCGGATTCGGCGGACTTGCGTTCCACATCAGTGATCCATGTCGCGGGCAATTGGAACACAGGTTCAACCGTAGGGATTCCCTTGAGCGTCACCTTGCTGTTCGTGGCGTTCATGGCGAGCCAGTAACCGGGCATCAAGTTGCCTTGCGCGATGATTTGTCCCTTGAGCAGGAAGCGATATTCATTCGCGCCCATCTGCAAATTATCGCGCAACCGGATGGGCGGAATCACCACGCCCATCTCCGTCGCAAAAGTGCGCCGCACGCCGGTGACGCGTTCGAGCAAGTCTCCATTCTTCCGCGTGTCAGCGAGATTCACGAGGCCGTAGCCGAGTTCGATCTGGAGCGCGTCCACGGAGAGGAGTGATTCAATCTTCTCGCCTGCGCTACCTGCGGCGGGCGTGGCGGGAACAGGTTTACCATCCTTGCCAACGGCAGGAGTTGTCGCAGCGGCGGCTTTTGTGATGGCGACGCGCTTCTTCATTTCCTTGGCCATGTATCCGCTGATGATCGCCAGCACGAGGAACGGCAGCATGGGCAATCCCGGCATGATGGCGAACACGACCAACATGCCCGTGAGAATCTGAAGTGCGCGCGGATAGAACAGGAGTTGTTTGCCGAGTTCCGCGCCCAGACTGTTCTTCGATGCGGCACGCGTGACCAACATACCCGCAGCCATCGAGACGATGAGCGCGGGAATCTGCGAGACGAGTCCGTCACCGATGGAGAGCAGCGTAAAGCGTTGCAATGATTCCGAAACTGTCATGCCTTTTTGCACGATGCCGATGGCGAATCCGCCGAGAATGTTGATGAGCGTGATCAACACGGCGGCGATGGCGTCGCCGCGCACGAACTTGCTCGCACCGTCCATCGCACCGTAAAAGTCCGCTTCCTGTTCCACCTTGCGACGACGTGTGCGCGCTTGTTCGTCGTTAATCACACCCGCACTGAGTTCGGCATCAATCGCCATCTGCTTGCCGGGCATGGCGTCCAACGTGAACCGCGCCGCGACTTCAGCGATGCGCCCTGCGCCCTTCGTGATGACGATAAAGTTGATGAGGACGAGAATGAGGAAGATGACCAAGCCGACGACGTAATTGCCGCGCACGACGAAGTTACCAAACGCTTCGATGATGTGACCGGCGTAACCATCCAACAAAATCAGACGCGTGGAAGCGACGTTCAACGCGAGACGAAAGAGCGTTATGCACAGCAGCAATGTCGGAAAACCAGTGAAGTCCGAGGCGTCTTCGAGATAAAGAATCACCAGCAGTATCAACAGCGAGAGGGCAATGCTGATGGCGAGGAAAAGATCGAGCGCGATGGGTGGCACCGGCACGATCAACAGCAACACAGTGCCGAACAGGCCGAGGATGAGCCAGAGATCGCCCTGGCGCAGATATTTTGCGAGGCCGCCGGATTTAGCTGCGACTGGATTGATGGTGTTGGGTGTGGCCATGAGTTAGACGTGGTTTTGCTCGGCGTAATAGCGGTAGCGGTTGATGCGATAGACGTAGGCGAGGACTTCCGCGACGGCGGAGAACAGTTGCGCGGGGATTTCGCCGCCGACCTTGCCGTACTTGAACATCATCCGCGCGAGCGGCTTGTTCTCGACGATGGGGATTTGATTATTCGTGGCGATCTCGCGGATGCGAAGTGCGTTCAGGCGTGTGCCTTTGGCGACGATCTTGGGAGCTTTCATCGTCTTGCGATCGTAGCGCAACGCCACGGCGAAGTGCGTGGGGTTCGTCACGATCACATCCGCTTTGGGAACATCCTGCAACATCTGACGCACTGTCTTGGCGGCGCGACGACGACGTTGACGCGCTTTCATCTGCGGATTCCCTTCGGAGTTTTTCATTTCCTCCTTCACCTCCTGCTTCGTCATCATCATGTCCTTGCTCGTCTTCCAAAATTGATAGCCGTAGTCGAGCGCAGCGATCACCGCCAGATACGTCACCACGCGCCAAGTGATGCCAAGTGATGCTTCAGCGATAAACGATCCGATCCGCGAAACAGGAACGGCGGTGTAAAAAATGGGGTCGTTGAGCAGCGTCTTGACCTGCGAGTAGGTCAGCGCCGCGACGACACTGAGTTTCAAAATCGCAATGCCCGTCGGCACGAACGCCTTGGTGGAGAAGACGCGTTGAAAACCTTCGACGGGATTCAACCGCTCCCATTTCGGCGCGAGTGCTTCTGATGCGGTTTGAAAACGATTTTGAATCGCGCCTGCGATCAATCCGCCCGCCGTCGTGCCGATGAGAATCGGTCCGGCGCAAGCGGCGAACATCAGAGCCGCATCAATTCCGTAACCGGGCATGGCCTTGATCGTGATCGGAATATCGTGCAGATGACCGAGCATGAAGGTCTGAACACTGACGAAGCGTTGCCACAAATCCGGCCCGACAAATTTCAGGGCGAGCAACGCGCCGACGAGAACAAAAACGGTCTGCACCTCCGCGCTGCGGGGGAATTGGCCCTGCTTGATGGCCTCCTCCAGCCGCTTTGGTGTGGCTTGCTCCGTCTTTTCGCCTGCTTGATTGTCAGCCATGATGGTTAGCCAACCCGCGTCAAGTTCGGGTCGGAATGTGGAGTGCGGTGACTTGTCACCGCTTTTCCTGCTTGGACGACTTGTCGTCCAAGCAGCACCGCGTTCAGCGGTGCGTCGGATTTGTCGAAGCGTGTGGCGCTGCCGAAATGCCTCAGCGTTTTTGTTATCCGTCGAGCCGCTGTACGTGGCTCTGCCGAAGCGACAAGTCGCTTCGGCAACGAAAGCGGCGACAAGTCGCCGCACTCCAAAGCACGCGCCTCGTTGTCTCGCTGAAATTTGTCAGCACAGGTTGCAAAGGCGTATTTCATCAGCTTGCTCCTCCCGCCAGTCGCGCCACGTTCAGCATGTCCTCCGGCAGACGGCGCAGATAATTCGCGATGTGTTGACCCATGAACGTGCAGGTGAGTCCGAATGAAATCAGTCCGAGCAGTGTGCGGACGGGGAAACTCTCGGAGAAAACATTCATCTGCGGCACGGCGCGACCCAGCACCGCGAAGACCAGCGTAACGAGGAATGAAACCGCCATGACCGGCGCAGCGATCTGCAACGCGATGACGAAAACCTTTCCACTGCGCGCCACCACGTCCACCAGCAACGCCTCGCTCAAATGCGCGCCGCCGAACGGCACGAGCGCGTAACTCTTTTGAAAGCCCACGATCATCCAGTGATGCAGATCGAGACTCAGCATCGTCATCATAGCGATCCAATAGAGCAACAGCCCCGGAGCCATGGTGACGCCGGAGACGAGTTGATTGAACTCCGCTGGCAAGGTGATGCCCATTTCCGTAGAGATAAACCCACCCGCGATCTCCAGCGCGTAAAAAACAAACCGACACACGAAGCCGAGCAGTAATCCGATGCTTGCTTCCATAAACAGGAGTTTCACGAGCAGCCAGATCGAAATCCCATCCGCAGGAACGGTCGGCAGCATCGGCGTGACGAGCAGAGCCACGAGCGCGCCGAGAGCGATGCGGAGTTGCACCGGGATCATCTGCGTGGAGAACATCGGCAGCACGGCCAACATCGCGCCGACGCGCGTGAAGACGAGAAACCAAGTTGTGAGTGCGGCGTTCAATGTGAGTGAGCTGCGTGTTTCTTAGTCCCGATCTTGTTTGTCTTCTTGAACTCAGAGCGGCAGCCAGACGAAGCGAGTTTGTGAAGCTTGCGTCCGGAGGCGTTCGAGGTGGCTTTCATGATGAGTTGTGTTGCGAGTGATATTTTCATTGGGTTAATTGACCATCGTGGGAATCCGTTCAAAGACTGCGCGGGTGAATTCAATCATCGTCCGCATCATCCACGGCAGCAGAACCACGAGCAGCGCGACGACACCGACGACTTTGGGGACGAATGTAAGCGTCTGTTCCTGGATGGATGTGACCGCTTGAAACAAACTGACGCCAAGCCCTATGACCATCACGGTCAGCAGAATCGGCGATGCCAGCGTCACGGCCTGGAACATCATCGTCTTGATAATTTCGACGGAAAATTCAGGTGTCATGTTTCCTTTCTTAGCCGCCAAAGCTCAACACGAGCGAGCGAACCACCAACTCCCACCCGTCCACGAGGACGAACAGGAGAATTTTCAGCGGCAGGGAAATCGTCGCGGGCGGCATCATCATCATGCCCATGCTCATCAGCACCGTGGCCACCACGAGATCAATCAGGATGAATGGCACGAACAGCAGGAAACCCATCTGGAACGCGGTGCGTAGTTCGCTGATGATGAAGCCGGGGATGACGACCTTGAGCGGCAGATTTTCCGGCGCGGTCGGGCCGAGTTTGGCGATGGCGACGAACAACTCGACATCTTTCGGACGCGCCTGACGCAGCATGAACTCGCGGATGGGTTTGGCGGCTTCGTCCAAAGCTTGCGAGGAGGAAATTGTTTTCGCGATGTAAGGCTGAAGCGCGTTCGCATCAATCTTCTCCCACACCGGGGCCATGATGAAATACGTGATGAACAGCGCGAGGCCGATGATGATCTGGTTGGCGGGCGTGCCTTGCAACGACAACGCTGAACGCACGAATGACAGCACAATCACGATGCGAGTGAAACAAGTCATCAACAGAATGATCGAAGGCGCGAGCGTGAGCAGCGTGATGGTGAACAGGACTTTGATGGCCACGTCCACATCTTGAGGTTGTTGTGAACCTTCGACGCCGAGATTCAATTTGAACGGAGTGAACCCTGCGACCAGTGCTGCGGCGTTTGTGGGCATGATGTTGAACGGAGCGACTGGTCCGATGAGTGGCGCGGTCGCGGTCGTGGGTGTTTGTCCCCAAGCGGCGCGCGCCAACAAAATCAGCACGAGCAGAGTGAGCCACCAAACCCGCGTTTGTCGTGTGCCAAACGCGGGCTGGTAGTTGCTCTGCTGCTGGGTGGGGAAGTTCATGGCTTGCGTTGCAGTGCTTCGCGAAGTGCGTCGGTGAAATTGGTTTTCGCGGCAGGCACTTCTTCAATCGCGCTCACAGCAGCAGCGGGAAGTGTGGTGAGCATCGTCACGCCAGCAGGAGACGCGGCGATCAGGAGGCGTTGCTGCTCATAACCGATGACGTAGATGGCGTGACGTTGGCCGAGCGAGCGGGTTTCAAGAATGTTGAGCTTGGGTGAGTGACCTTTGGCGATGCTCATGCGCTGCCAGTTGCGAAAGAGCCAGACGCCGCCGAAGAACACCGCGATCACCAGAGCGAACGCGCCGAGTACACGGAAAAGAGAAGACGCCGCCGAAGGCATTTCTGACGTCGGCAGCGTGGGGAGTGCGTTGGTGGAGGCGACGGGTGATGTTAAGTCCGTCGCAAACGCAAAAGTCATCGAGGCAGCGAACAAGAGCGTGCAAAGCATCCGCCGCCGCTGCTTGAGCAGGGCAAACCGGGCACTTATCTCCCGTCCATGGAATCGTGCGATCATCTTGTTTGATTCGTTCGAGGCGTGTTTAGCAACGCCAGTACCACACCAGAGAACACCAATAAAACCGGGGTTTCCGTGGTTGGAGAGGGAGGCGACTAAGAAAAAATTGCCGGGTAGAGGAGGGCGACCCGGCAAAAATTGCCGGATGGGAAGTTCACCGCAAAGACGCAGAGCGACGGGGTCGTAACCAAAGCCAATTGAATAAGGAAGCCATGAAACCAGGAATGCTTCCTTCTATTCCTGGTTTCATGGCTTCCTTATAAAAAACAATTCAGGCTCTCTTTATAACGGTTTCAAAACCATGTTCGTCCCGCTGATCGGGTCTTGGGGAATTTCTTTGAGGTAGTCCGGCACTAAATCCAAAGCAGTTTTAGGCGGCTGGCCTTTCTCCAATTCGTAAGCGCGAGCAGCGATGCCTATCAGCAACGCCCGACGTTTCCGGCCTTGGGTTTGAAACTTAGACTCCGCTTTCTGCATGGCTTGCTTCAATGAACCGATGTTAAAAAGCCGCATGAAACTTCCGGCGGTGCGTTGATACAATGAGAAAGATCGCCGCACCCATTCTTTTTCGTTCTTCATCACGTCCTTAAACGATTCCTCCTTCTTGCCGAGAGTTTCCAGCGCGACAATCACCTCGCGACATTCCACCGTGTTCAGGTTCGTGGCAACAGTTTGCAGCCCGGTCGAGCCGATGGATTCAATCGCGATCCGAACCAGTCCATCAATCAAAGGTCCGCCGCGAGCCGCTTCGTGACCCAGCCGCATCGCGTCCAAATACGCCCGCGCCGCATCAGCATTGCGATGCTCCAACTCCGCGATCCTGCCTTCGGCGGACAACGCTTGGGCGAGTGCTTTCGTTGAAACCAAGATCGTCAAGTGGCTTTGTTGATTACTCACCAACGGCACGCGGCATTCCCGGCTCAATCCCGTCCTAACGAGACGCAGAGCCTCGGCGTTTTGCGCGGACAATTTGCGGAGTTCGTCCGCATCCATTTGGTAAAAGTCCCAAGTGTTGGTCGTCAACAGTTGGCGTGCCTTCACAAAATCATCGTAACCATTCGGCGTCGGGAGCGGAGGGGCAGGTGGAAGCTGACGCGGTTGAAAAACAAACACACCTATCGCGATGCTGACTACAACAGCGATCAGTGCTATCAGCCCTTTGCGGATTGTAGATGCGGAAGAGCGCACGGCGGATGATTGCAATGTGTTCTGCATTTCCCAACAACAATTCTGCCGTTGACCAAGCGGTGGGGCGCAGTTCAGTTTCTGGGTGTCTCTCATCAACACCGGGCTTCAGCCCGGTGTAAGGCGGCGGCAATCCACAACCGTTTCAACGGTTTGGCCGAGGCGTGGACTTCATCACGACCCGAAAACGGTTAAAATCGTTCTCGTATTCTCCGTCCACATAACACCCGGATGAATCCGCCGTCGAATTACCTTCGCAAGTTGTTCACAGATGAAGTTTCAACAACCCCACTTCCAACGCCAGAGCCTCCTGCACGTTCGAGAACAGCAGCCGCTGCGTTTGTTCCAGCACCCGCAGATTGTCGCGCGCTTGTGCTGGCGTGATTCGCTTCGCGACGGTCACCGCGCTATCTGCGTCTGGAAAACTCAACAACTCCCGCCCACTCGCCAGCGTGTGCAGCCACACATCGCGCAGCCACCATTGCAAGCCGAGCAGCAAGTCGCCACGCCGTCGCCGGTATTCTGCCTCAATCGCGGCGGCAAGCTCCTTCTCCCATTGCTCGCGCAAGTCCTTGTCTATGTCGTCGTATTTTTCGAGCGGCGACTTGGCGGTCAATTCTTCCTCCACGCTCGCCTTCATCTCCGTCAAGCGCGCCGCCAGCACATCCATCAAACGATAACGCCCGATCAAACTTTTCTGCTCCGCGCCAGCCATCTCACCGAAGCGATTCAGCCAATTCTGCGTCGCGTCATCCCAACGCCGCGTGCCCTCGCCTCCGAAGTTCAACCGCAAGCAACGCGAGATGATGGTTTCCAAAATCCGCCCCGGCTCAGTGGTCAGCAGGATCAAAACAGATTTCGCAGGCGGTTCTTCCAAGGTTTTGAGGAACGCGTTTGCCGCCTGTGGATTCAACCGATCCGCCGCCACGATCACCGAGACTTTGAACTCCGCATCGTTTGGCCTGAGTTGGATTTGCTGCATCAACTCCCGCATCTGATCCACGGACACGATGCGAGACTTGGATTCAGGTCGCACCCAATGGATGTCGCCGTGCGTTTCAGCTTCGATCTTCTTGCAAGAGGAGCATTCATCACAACAATCTATCGCCACGCCGCCCGCATTATCGGCGCGCTGACAATTCAGCGTCTTGGCCAACGTGCGCGCGAGTGATTCGAGCGTCTGGAGATCGCCGCCGGAAAACAGATACGCATGGCCAAGCCGCCCGCGCTGCAACGACCGTTGTAGCAACGTCACGCCCTGCGTCTGTTCTGAAAAATCGGTAAATGCCACGCGCGTGTATGATGGTTGAGCCGATTAGACTGCGCTCAAGTCTTCGAGCTTATCGAATATGGCGATCTCTGGCTTGCTGGTGACGCCTGCGGCCTTCATTGCCTCGCGCAGCTCGCTCGACTTCAGGAATTTCTTCAGCTTGGCTGAGGTCTCCCAAGCGCACCACACCAAGAGATCGTTCGGACTCTTGTTGCTGCGGCTCACGTAGAAACATTTTTCACCAGACGCCGCGCGAAACTTTGCGAAAGCTTTAACGCCGCGTTTCCAGTTGGCGTAATTGGCGACTTTGTGACGGATCATGACGTATGACATATAATTGTTTTCTCGGATTGTTGAATCAAGTCACGCAACCACGAACGAGAGACGAACACGCCGCCCGGCTAGTGACGAGTCGAGATTATGCCTATGACACAATGCTGTCGAACAGAAGTTTGCTCGCGCCACAGCAGACTCGCAGCCTACTCCTTCTTGCTCTTCTGCGGCGTGAAACCTTTGTGGATGCGGATCGGTTCGGGCGTCTTGTAATGTCGTTTTAATCCCACCTCGTTCAGCAAACCTGCCGGGGCGCGCGAGATGAACTCTGGGAAATTCCGCTCTACGCGATCACGCAACATTTTCTGCCCAGCCTTCGACGCCCAGAATTCTTCTTCCGCTTTGGAGAGAGCGATGCCCGCCTCGTCCGGCGACATGTTTTCGCGCTTCGCCAGTAACCACGCCAATTCAGGATCGCCCGGCAAACTCACCGGGAACGGGATGAACTTGAGCACGATCTCCTGTTCGTCGCTCGTTTCGGGCGGGACATCGCGCACTTTGATTTCCTTGGTGAATTGAGATCCATCCGGCAGCACCACTTCCACCGCGAGACTTTTCTCTTTCTTGTTTGGGGAAATCGTCACGTCGCCCTCGCTGAAAGCAGCGGCGAATTGCAACTTCACTTCATCCAGCGTCTTTGGCTCCAAGTCAGGCAGAGGAATGCGGTCGCAAAATTTCACGAACGACGTGGCCTGGTTTTTCGCGCGGAGTTCGGCCACGATTGCCTCGTAGATTTTCCCCGCGAGTTCGGGATCGTGTGTGGCTTTCGGCAGAACCTTCTTCAGCAAGGCCAGCAACTGGGTTTCCTCGTTCTTCTTCGACTTAGGTGCGTTCAATGTTTTTTTGCTCATGAATAAAAATGGGTGGCTGATATGCCCGATTCATTTCACGAGCGCAATCTTGTTCGCCCGCTTGAAGCAAATATTATTGGAACGCTGGAGGGAATTACGCCAGCAACTCTTGAA
>JAYUAV010000245.1:0-5214 GCA_043741175.1 Verrucomicrobiota bacterium | reverse complement strand
CCCGTCCAACAGGCCGAAGCGTGATTGCGCGGAATGATTTGCGGGAAGAAGAGACGGCTTTACATACTCGCCACTCTTCCGACTGACCTTGAATGTTAGCGTGCTCATGCTGGTTTTTAAGCAAACCACAGGCCACGGGATACCCTCCATCTAACGACAAGCGATTAGCCGAAGTCCGGCAGGCGAATTGCCACAAAATCGCACAAGAAGCCCAAACCGGAGGGACGCGGCGGGCGCAAAATCCGCGCAAAATCTTCGTTGATTCAGAGGTCACTCTTCGGCTTAATATGTCTCACTGGTTCGGGGCGTAGCGTAGTTTGGCTAGCGCGCTTGTTTCGGGTACAAGAGGTCGTGAGTTCAAATCTCACCGCCCCGACCATTCTTCCTTTGACAATCCAGTCAAGGCTGGGCTGGTGGTGTTCCGAAAAGAATGGCCGTGGGGCAGCGCACTCCGGGACAGGAATCACTGTTCCATCTTTGCTCGTCCGTGGTTAAACTTTCCCTGTGCCGGTCACCGATCACATCCGCAAAAAACTCAGCACCGTGCCTCACAAGCCCGGCGTGTATCTGCACAAGGATCGGTTCGGCACGGTTATCTACGTCGGCAAGGCGCGAGATCTTCGCAAACGCGTGAGCCAGTATTTCCATCCGTCGCGGCGCATGGGCTGGGATCTGAAATTCAACGCGCTCGTCGAGGCCATCCACGATTTCGACATCCACACCGTCAGGAGCGAGCCGGAGGCGTTGTTGCTCGAAAGCAAACTCATCAAGGAATTTCATCCGCGCTACAACATCAGTTTCCGCGACGACAAGCGTTACCTGATGGTGAAGGTGAATCTCAACGATCCCATCCCCAACTTCGCTTTCGCGCGCATCCGCAAGGACGACGGCGCGCGTTACTTCGGGCCATTCGCCAATTCCGGCGCGTTGCGGAACACGCTGGCGCTCGTCACGCGCCAGTTCAACCTGCGCGGTTGTCGCGTGTTCACGCCGGGCGAGGCGGATTACAAGCATTGCCTCTACGCGCATCTGAAATATTGCACCGCGCCGTGCGTCAACAACGTCACGCACGCGCAATACCGCGAACAAGTCCGCGCCGCGTGCGACTTCCTCGACGGTCAATGCCACGAAATGAAGGATCAGATCGAAGCCGAGATGCGCAAAGCCGCCGCCGCGCAGAATTACGAGAAAGCCGCTGACCTGCGCGACATGATCTCCGATCTCGAACGCACCACGAAGCGCACGGAGAAATTTGCGCGCGTGCCCTACTCGTTGCCGCTCTCCGCTGATCCTGAACGCGACTTGAAGGAACTGGCTGCGGTGCTCGGCTTGCCCACGTTGCCGCATCGCATCGAGGGATTCGACATCTCGAACATCAGCGGCACGTTTGCGGTCGCGTCGCTCGTGAGTTTTAAGAACGGACGGCCAGATCGCGCGAACTATCGGCGTTTCAAGATCAAGACCGTCACCGGGCAGGATGATTTCGCGAGCATGGCGGAAGTGGTGAGGCGGAGGTATTCGAGGTTGCTCAATGAGTCTGAAGTCGAAGCCGAGGCGCGTGATGAAGGCGGAGAGGGAATTGCACAGGAGTTACAGAAGTTGATTGATGAGACGAGCAAGCAGGTGAGGCAGAAGCGGAAGATGAAACGCGAGGATGGAAGATCGAAGCTCGAGGATAGCAAAGCAGGCGCGCGTCCATCTTCTATCCTCCATCCTCCATCCTCGATGCCTGATCTGATCCTCATAGACGGCGGCAAAGGCCAGCTCAACATGGCTTGCGCCGAGCTTGCAAAACTTGGCTTGGAGAAAATTCCCATCATCGGACTCGCAAAGGAGTTTGAGGAAATCCATCGGCCCGGCGTGGGCGAACCGTTGCGACTCGGCCTGGATCATCCCGCTGTGAAATTACTCCAGCGTGTGCGCGATGAATCGCATCGCGTGGCCAACTCCTACAACGCGCAACTCCGCATCAAGAAAATCTCTGAGAGCATTCTCGACGAGTTCCCCGGCATCGGCGAACAGCGCAAAGCGGCCTTGCTGAAAAAATTCGGGTCTGTGCAACGCCTCCGCATCGCCACGGTGGAACAGATCGCAGAGGTCACAGGCTTCGGCGGCAAAGCGGCTGAGGAGTTGAAGAAATTTTTGGGAGCGCGTGCGTCTGTTTCTTCATCTGGCCTGATCGCTCCCGAATCAAAGTCATCATGAAATCTCAAAATCCACCTCGTTCGCCGCGTCGGTTGATGTTCGCGACGATTCTCGCGTCTGCGCTTCTTACGATCCTCTTCTCCGGCTGCGGGCGCGATGAACTTGTGGAGTTGGATAAGTTCATTCCCGGCATCGCGCTGGACATCCGCTACGCCACGACGAACAATTTCACCGGGCAAACGTTGTATCCGTCGGCGCGCTGTTTCCTGCGGAAACCTGTCGCGAAAAATTTGCGCGCAGTGCAGGCGGAACTGGCGGCAATGGGGCTTGGATTGAAAATCTTCGACGGCTTCCGCCCGCTATCGGTGCAGAAGAAAATGTGGGCGGTGTTTCCGCATCCCGGTTACGTAGCCGATCCAAAGAAAGGTTCGCGACACAATCGCGGCGCGGCGGTGGACCTGACATTGATCCGGCTGTCTGACGGTGCGGGGCTGCCGATGCCGACGGCATTCGATGACTTCACCACGAAGGCGCATCGCGATTTCAAAGACTTGCCGGAAGAGACGATCCACAATCGCGCACTGCTTGAAACCCTGATGACACAGCATGGCTTCATCGGTCTGCCGACTGAGTGGTGGCATTTTGATGACGCGAACTGGAAGCGGTATCCGATCATGGATGTGGACGTTTCGGCGATGAGTGATCGGTGAGTCGTTTCTGCCGGAAGCAGTGGAGTGCCAAATTTTTCGAACTGTCGGGGCGACTAATGAGCGTGCCCCACCACATCAATATCAGTGACCCCTACTGCGGGTCGCACCCGTGTTCCACGGATAATCCCTTGACCATTCCGCCCCAAACTTTCACTTTCTTCGGCGTGTTCCTGAAAACTTTATCTGTCTGCGTCGTGTTCTTCACGACGAGTTTGTGTTTCGCCATCGAACCCGAACGCTCGGTCATCCAAATCCTCACGTATCGTCAGTCGCCAGACTGGTCGGCGCCGTGGCGATTCGACGCCGTGCAACGCGCTGGCGGATCGGGCTTCGTCATCCGCGGCAAACGCATCATGACCAACGCGCATGTCGTCAGTTGGGCGCGGCAGATCATCGTGCGGAAATATCAGGACGCTAAACCTTACGCAGCTCAGGTGGAATTTGTGGGGCACGATTGCGACCTCGCGATCTTAACGGTGGAAGACGAAAGTTTTTTTGACGGATTGCCCGCGCTTGAATTTGGTGAGCTTCCCAAGGTGCGTTCCACTGCCGTCACTTATGGTTATCCGGCAGGCGGTGAGGAAATTTCCTACACACGCGGCGTCGTGTCGCGCATTGAACTCAGCCCTTACTCGCATATCGGTAATCGTCGCCTGCTCACTGTCCAGACAGACGCCGCGATCAATCCCGGCAACAGCGGCGGGCCGGTGGTGCAGGACGACCGCGTGGTGGGCGTGGCGTTCCAAGGCATCAAGTCGCTGGAAGGCGCGGGCTTTTTCATTCCGCCTCCCGTGATTCAACGCTTCCTCAAAGACATCGAGGACAAACGTTATGATGGCGTGCCGCTCGCCGGTGCGGGCATCACGACATTGCAAAATCCTGCATATCGTGCGCGGTTAAAATTGCCGGACAACAATCTTGGCGCTCGGGTGGATCGGATCCGCTCGAAGACCAGCACGAACAATGTTCTGCGAGCGGACGATGTGATACTGAAGATCGGGGAGTTTCCCGTCGCGAGTGATGCGACGATCCTGTTCCAGAGTAACCGCGTGTTCTGCGCGCTGGGGTTTCAACTTGGTCAAAGCGGCGACAGCATCCCGGTGCAACTCTGGCGTGACGGCAAGTTGCAGGATGTGAAGGTGACGGTGGAAGCTGCGGTGGACGATCAACGCGAGGGTAATCAATTCGATGTGCAGCCGCGCTACTTTGTTTTTGGCGGGCTGGTGTTCACGCCGTTGTCGCTGGATTACATGCGCGACGCTGGGCGTGAAGGTTCTGAAGCCGCAGCGGGTGAACTCAACTACGAACTCTTCTTTCGCAACCGCGAAGAACCCGAACTCGCCCGCGAAGAACCCGTCGTCCTCAGCAGCGTCTTGACCGATGCGGTCAACGCCAACTTCACCACGCGGGGGCGTGTCCTCGTGGATCGCATCAATGGCATCCGCATCGAGAAAGTTGCCGATGTAATCCGCGCGTTCACCAACAGCACGAACACTCACGACGTGATCGAGTTTGGAAAACGCGGCGCGTTTGAAACGTTGGATCACGCAGAAGCTGTTCGCGCCAACAACAAAATCCTCAAGACCCACGGCATCACCGAAGACCGGCATCTATGAAAAATTATTTCTACCTCACCTTGCTGATGTTGGTCGCGCCATTATCTGCATTGGCTGAAACACCTCCCGCCGCCCCATCTGCCTGGGGAAAATCCGTCGTGAAGATCGAAGTCGCGCGGAAAGCTTACGACTATTATCAACCGTGGAATCGCCGCAACGAACGCGCGGCGAAGACTGGCCTCGTCGTCGGCGAACGCCAGATTCTCGCCACAGCCCAAGACCTGTCTGACCAGACGCTCGTGCGTGTTCAAAAAAACGGACGCGGCAAATGGACGACAGCCAGCGTTGTGTGGGTTGACTATCACGCCAACCTCGCGCTGCTCACCACCGAGGACGCAGCGTTCTGGAGCGATCTTCGTCCCGCCAACCTGAACGGCAAACCGCCGGGCGAAGGCGCGCGGTTGCAAATCGTCCGCTGGCGCGAAGGCAAATTGGAAAACCGCCAGGCCGAGTTTACTCAATACTCAGTTCACGAAAGCGACGGCAGCGCGATCAACCATGTGCAGATGGAATTGGACTCAGAGATTCGCGATGCCGGTTCAGGCGAGCCTGTCGTCACAGAATCGCGCATCGCGGGCATCACCGCGTCGCAACGCGGGCGCGCGTGCAACGTCATCACCGCGTCATTCATCCGCTCGGTTCTCGACGCGCACAAGTCTGGTGATGAACGCGCCCTTGGTTATTTCCATTTCTATTGGCAAGTCGCTGAAAACCCGGCTTCACTCGCCCAACTCAAACTCCCT
>JAYUAV010000244.1:0-13911 GCA_043741175.1 Verrucomicrobiota bacterium | reverse complement strand
CTTCTTTTTTTCCCTCGCCGAAACCGCGCTCTTTTCCCTGAGCAAATGGCAGGTGCGTTCACTCGCCAATTCCAAGTCTCGCTCCGGTGAAGTCGCCTCGAAGCTGTTGACCGAGTCCCAAGACCTGCTCGCCACGATGGTGCTGGGCAATTCCTTCGCGAACGTCGGCATTCTCGCCGTCGGTCTGTGGATGGGATTGGGCGGGCGTTGGCCGTTGTGGTGGACGATTGGCGGCGTGTTGTTGCTGACGTTGATCGTGGGTGAAGTTTTGCCTAAGACGTTCGCCGTGCGGAGGCCGGATGTGTGGTCGCTGCGTGTGGCGCGTCCGTTGGAGTGGGTGCATCTGGTGGCGCGACCGTTGCATCAACTGGCGCAGCGATTGAATCGCGCCTTGATGCGTGCGGTGATCCCGGCGTCTATCAAACCGCAACTCACGGTGACGGATGCGGATTATCAGGAACTGGTGGAGTACGCATTTCAACAGGGCAACCTCGCCCAATCCGCGCGCGACATCATTTTGCAGATCGTGAATCTGGATCGCAGCACGGTGAAGGATGTGATGCGTCCGATGGGGAAGATGGCGGCGATCCCGGATGACTTATCGCTGGAGGAAATGGTTTCCGCCGCGCGCAAGTGGCGTTACCGGCGGTTGCCGATGTTCGATGAGACGCCGGATACCATCGTGGGCATCTTGAACACGCGCGCGTTGCTGCTTGATCCCAATGTGGATTTGTCCGAGGCCATCGAGTTCCCGTCGTTCGTGCCGGAGACGATGAACTTGTTGCAACTGTTCAAGAGTCTCCAGCGTCAGCGGCGTGGGATGGCCATCGTGCTGGATGAATTCGGTGGTGTGGCGGGACTCGTGACGATGGAGGACATCCTCGCGGAACTCGTCGGCAAATTACATCACGCGGTGGCGACGGATGGGTTCGTGATGGAGAAACAAGGCGCGGGGCGCTGGCGCGTGAGCGGCACGATGCGACTGGATGATTTCCGTCGTGAACATGCTGACCTCGCGGATGTGCCCGGCGTGGAGACGATGGGTGGATTGCTCGTGAAGTTGTTGGATGTGGTGCCGAACGCTGGCGATTCGGCCACGTATCGCGGATTGAAACTCACGGCGCAAGGTGTGGATGAACGGCGCGTGAGGGAGTTGTTGGTGGAGGCCACAAAGTAGCATGGAAACAAACCCACTTATCCTGTTGCTTCTCGCCGCGTGTCTCGCTCTGTCATTCCTGCTTTCGGGGATGGAGGCGGGCGTGTTCGCGTTAAGCCGGTTGCGAATCCGACAACAGATGCGCGCGGGAAAATCCTCGGCGCGCGTGCTGCATCAATTTCTGGAGAACCCGGAAAACTTCCTGTGGACGATCATCGTAGGGAACACGCTGGTGAACTTTGTCGCGCTCGGCTGGTTCTTCGCGATGATGCACGGCCAAGTCTCGCTGCGGTCGGGCTGGTTCGCGCTGTGGTTTTTTGTGGTCGTGGTGGTGTTCTACACGTTCTTCGATCTCCTGCCGAAGATGTTGTTCCGCACGTATCCGAATCGTCTTTGCCTGATGTTGGCGAAACCCTTCAGCGCGCTGCATCTCGGCCTGCGCCCCATCGTGGCCGTGGTGGAATGGTGCGCGCGCCTCTTGCTCAAGTGGACGGGTGGCAAAAAGTTTTCCGGTCAACTCTTCGGCAATCGCGAGGAGTTGCGGCTGGCCATGCAGGAATCAGAGCAGGTCTTCAGCACGGAAGAGCAGGGGATGATCAATCGTGTTCTCGACCTTGAAAATCTTACCGTGCGCCAGATCACCAAGCCGATGGCCGACGTGGTGACGATCTCTGCTGACGCGACGGCAGATGACGCGCTGAAAATATTTCATGAAAGCGGCCACACGCGTTTGCCCGTCTGGCAACAACGCGACGGCGCACAACGCATCGCCGGGATTCTCAGCGCGGAAAGTCTGATGTTCAGTGCGGAACAAAATCCTACGCGGAAAGTTTCCGAGATGATCGCGCCGGGATTGTTTGTGGATGAGAACGCGCGGTTGGACACCGCGCTGGAGCGATTGCAACGCGGTGGTCAACGCGTGGCCGTGGTGCTGGGGCGTGACGGGAATGAAGTTGGGATCGTCGGGCTTGAGGATATTTTGAAAACGATCTTCGGAGAGGTACGGCTCTGATGGACTCGCACGAAATCACAATGCTGGTGGTGAAGATTCTCGCCGTGCTGGTGCTGGTTGCATTGAACGGATTTTTCGTGGCCACAGAATTCGCGCTGGTCAAGGTGCGTGTCACTCAGCTTGAGCCGATGATTGCGCGGGGAAACCGCCGCGCGGGCATGGCTCGGCACATCGTTGGGAATCTGGATGCGTATCTGAGCGCGTGTCAGTTGGGAATCACGCTCGCGAGTCTGGGGTTGGGTTGGATCGGTGAACCTATCTTCGAGGATTTGTTGAGGCCGGTGTTTGGCGCGTTGAACATGGCGGAAGCGGAACACGAGACGATCCGTAAGACCATCGCGTTCGTGGTGGGATTCACGACGATCACGTTTCTGCATATCGTGGTGGGCGAGCAAGCACCAAAATCGTTCGGCATCCGCCAGCCGCTTTCTACCGTGCTGTGGGTGGCGTATCCGGTGCGGGCGTTTTACTTCATCGCGTTTCCGTTCACCTGGTTGTTGAATGAAAGTTCGCTCGCGGTCTTGCGGATGATTGGGATGCAACCAGCACATGAACACGAAGGCGCGGCGTCGGAAGAGGAATTGAGCGTGTTGGTTTCCTCCGCGCAAAAACATTTTGGCGCATCGAGGTTCAGCCGCGATGTCGTGCAGAACGCGCTTGATCTCCGCCTGCGCGTGGCGCGCGATGTGATGCGTCCGCGAAAAGAAATCACCGCGCTCGATACTAAGGCCAGCATCGCGGAGTGCTTAGAGACCGCTGAGAAGTCCCGGTACTCCCGGTTTCCGTTGTGCGAAGACGGTGACTTGAATCAAACGCTCGGCGTCATCCACATCAAGGATTTGTTCACACACCGGCACACTGCAAAAGTCGGCGCAGAACTTTCAGCCGTGATGCGGAAGATCATTTACGTCCCGGAGACGGCGCGATTGGAAAAATTGCTTCAGTTCTTTCTCGAACGGAAACTGCATCTCGCCATCGTGGTGGATGAATACGGCGGGACAGTTGGTTTGGTGACGCTGGAGAACATCATGGAAGAACTCGTGGGACAGATTCAGGACGAGTTCGATCAGGAGAAGCCGCTGCTCACACGATCCAGCGAGACGAGTTGGGAAGTGTCCGGCGCGTTGCCGCTGCATCAGCTTGAAGAGCTTGTCGGGGCGACATTGAAAGCGGAGGGCGTGACGACGACGAGCGGTTGGGTGACGCACAAGCTCGGCGGTTTTCCCAAGACGGGTGATGTGGTGAGTGTGGGGAACTGTGAGTTGCGCGTGGAAGAGATGGAGGGAACGCGTGTGTCGCGATTGCGCGTGACTCGAAGGCTTCAATCGGACTCAACTAGCCAACCATCTCACGCGTGTTGATGGCAAAAAAAACGATTTGCGGATGGGTCAACTTCCCGGCTACGAACATCAATCAAAGCTGGATTGAGCTTTGCTTTGTTGAGAAGCGTTCGTAGCTGAGAAGTTGACCGAGTGCTTGTTTTCGTTGGCGTGGCGACTGTGTGTCTTTCTTGTTCAATGACGGTTTTGTTTTCTGAGTTGATTTGAGGTGCATCAACCCGTCTCCTGCGTGGCGGAAATGGACAAGCAACCGACAATCAAGTCGCCGCACACGGATGCGTGGGTTTCAAAATTCTTCACGCACCTCGCCACTGATCGTGGCGCGTCCATCTACACTCAGCGGAACTATCAGCAAGCCATCTCCGAGTTTTTTCTCTGGCAGAAGAATGAGCGGAAGCAGCCGCCGTTGTGGGACAAGTTGCAGCGGGATGACTTTCGGGCTTACCTGCGCTTTCTGGGGCGGCAGAAACTGGGAAGCGCAGCCATCGCATTGCGGGAGGCTCTTGTTGATCGTCTGCTCTTTGAAAACAGGCGGCAGAAGTTGGGCCGCGCGTCCATTGCCTTGCGCTTCTCGGCGTTGCGGACGTTTTACAAATATCTCATCCGGCATGGTGCTGTGGAGGTTTCGCCCATCAAAAATATTTCGCTGCCAAAGATGCCACAGCGGTTGCCGCAGTTTCTCACGGTGCAGCAGATGGTGGATTTGCTCAAAGCACCGTTGGAAGTTTTGAACCTGCCGAAGCAGAAGTCCGCCGGGCGACCCATCTCCGTGGCGGCGTGCTATCGGGATGTGGCCATTCTCGAAACGATTTACTCCTGCGGCCTGCGGATCAGCGAGATGGTGGGGCTGCAGGTGGAGGATGTGGACTGGGCAGAGAAGATCATCCGTGTGCGCGGCAAAGGTAAGAAAGAGAGACTGCTGCCCATAAGCAAGACAGCGTTGAAGGCAATCAAACACTACTGGACGCATCTGGCCGAGCCGCCGACGGGAACGGCGCGGGTGTTTTTATCGGAGACGAAGAAGCGTTCGCCGATGAGTGGAGCAATGATGCAGCGGCGATTGAAAAGCTATCTCGTTCGCGCCGGGCTTGATCCTTCCATCACGCCGCACAAGCTGCGGCACAGCTATGCTACGCATCTTTTGGATGCGGGCGCGGACTTGCGAAGCGTGCAGGAACTGTTGGGCCACGCGCATCTGGTGACGACCCAGGTGTACACGCATGTCTCGACGGAGCGGTTGAAGAAGGCATACGAAAAGTCGCATCCGAGGGCGTGAGCGGGTTGGCTGGCACCAACCTTGCACATGCAGCGACGACCGGAGGTTGGTTCACCATGTTGCGATGATGAGGAATCCCGGTTGCCTCGTAAGGAGGACAGGTTTCTCTGCGTTATTGCGACACAGCGTTTTCTGCCTCTGATGTGATGTATCGGCGGGGCGTCATAAAAGTTAAGGAGAAATATTATGTCGTCCCTGCCAGTCGTCGAAGTCCCCACTCTCGATGCGTCGTGCCTGCAAGTTCACCGGTTCACGCGGAGCAAAACTGCCAGCCTGTTGGCGATGCTCGCCGCTGCCGTGCTGCCTGCCACGGTTGCGTCTGCTGCTGTGACCAATTATGTATGGGACGGCAATGCACCTTTGGGTGGTGGTGGAAATTCACGTTGGATTCGTGCTAATAACTGGTTGGCCACCAACACCGCACCGCCCGCGAATATTGTCAGTGGACTAACCGACACAGACATCACATTCAGCGGAAACGTAAAGACGAGTCCGCAAATGGATAGCGATTATTATATCCGTACTCTCAACTTCGACTCTGGTGCTGCGGCTTTTTCTCTCTCGTCACAAAACGCCGAGATTCTCAACATCGGCGCCGGAGGTATCAATAATTTCAGCACCAATCGCCAGAGCATTTTCAGTTCACTCAGCGTCAGCAATTCACAGGCGTGGAACGCCGCCAACGGTGATCTCGCTATTCTCGGATTGGTCAACCTCGGCGGTGCGAACGTGCTCACGATCACCGGCGCGTTCAATACCGACGTCTCAAACGTGGTTCAAGGCACGGGCAGTCTGGTCAAACAAGGCGCGGGCACGCTCACGCTCGCTGGAGCTTCAGCGAATTTATTCGCTGGCGGAGTCACCGTGCAAGCCGGGACACTCTTCGCCGCCAAGACGAACGCGCTCGGCAGCGGCCCGCTGACATTGTCGGGAGGCACATTGAACATTGGCGCGTTCAATCAGAGCGTTAGTTCGTTCACACTGCTCGGCGGAACATTGCTCGCGACATCTGGTTCGTTGTCGTCGAGTTCTGCATTTCAGATTTTGGCTGGTAACATCAACAGCCGATTAGGGGGCACGGGTGGGTTGGTAAAAACAACCGCCGGAGTCGCGACGTTGACCTCGCCCAACACATACACCGGTGGTACGTGGATCACCGGTGGATCATTGTTGGTGAACAACGTCACGGGCAGCGGCACCGGCACTGGGGCCGTGTCCGTCAGCGGTGGGGGATTGCTGGCGGGCACGGGTTCCATCAGTGGAATCGTGACCAATGGTTTGGGCGGCACCATCTCGGCGGGCAACCAGATCGGTGTGCTGAATCTCGGCTCAAGTTTCTGGCTCGGCGGTTCTACGAATCGCTGGGACATCAGCAACGCCACCGGCGCGGCGGGCACGGGCTGGGATTTGTTGAACCTCTCCGGTTCGTTGACCATCAACGCCACCACGAACAATAAGGCTTACATTGACATCACGTCTTTCACGCTCGGTGGACTTCCAGGGTTGACGTCCAATTTCAATCCCACAAACAGCTATCTCTGGACGATCCTGACCGCGAGTGGCGGCATCAACTTCGCACCGGGAGGAAACGAACAGACGGTTCTCGAATTGCTGGCGGGCAACTTCATCAATCCCCAGACCGGCGGACGCTTTGGGATTTTTGTTTCGACGGACGGAAAGAATTTGAATCTCACCTTCACGCCGTACGTGCCTGTGCCCGAACCGAACGGCATCGCCATCGCCACGCTCACGGCGTGCGGGATCATCTACGGTCGCCGGGTGAAACAGAACTGGAGTTCTTCGGCTCGTTGATTGGTTGAACCCGACTTAACTATGAGTCACTCCAAAAAATCTGATGCCTTTGAAAAGTCGCCGATGCGAAAATTCCGCCGACGATATGTGAGGAAGAGTCAGCAGCGACTCTGCCGCGTGATCGAGACGTGTGCGGTCATACTGGGAATTATTTTCTTCTCACACTTGATCGAGATTTCCAGAAAGGTGACAACCGTTCCCAGGGAGAAAGTCGAACTGCGTCCGCAACTGACTCACGAGGGACGCGCTGGAACAGTTGCCACCCAACAGATCGCGCTGGTTCCAGAACCGCGAGCCGCGATGCTCGTATTACTGGGGCTGGCCACGATCTGCTATTCGCGCCGCCAAAAATCGCCGCCGCCAGCGCGAACGTTCCAGCAATAATCCTTCAGCCTTCCAAGATGGCGACAGCCGCAGCGTAGTTTCCCGTGTGAGTCAGCGTGATGTGCAAACTCTTTGCGCCTCGCGCCTCAAATAATGTTTTCCCGCCGCCGTGCAACACCACGAACGGCTCGCCGGTTTCCTTTCGGCAAATCTCCATGTCGCACCAGCCGAGTTCCGCGCCTACGCCGGTGCCGAACGCTTTCGAGATTGCCTCCTTTGCCGCGAATCTTGCCGCGACGTACAACGCTGGTTCTTTGTGAGCCATGCAATAAGTGATCTCCTCCGGCAGCAGGATGCGTTTGAGAAAGTCGTCTCCAAAGCGTTCGATTGAACCTTTGATCCGCGCCGTCTCTGCGATGTCTATTCCGATGCCGAGTATCATGGTGTGATGCCGCAAGTCTGGAAAACATCCGCCGCCAACGCCAGCAAACTCAGCCGAATCTATGCAAAAGACTTTTAACGCAAGGACGCAAAGGAGCGAAGGCGCAAAGAAAATACCCAAGTTAGTAGGCAAATATTGAGTCGTTGTTTAGTGGGTGGATGTTGCTTGGATAATTTTCAATTTCTCGGTGTCCCACCTTTGCCTCTTGGCGTCTTTGCGTTGAATTCCGACTACATCGTCCCGGCTAAGTCCACGCCCTGCATCAAAATGTCCGAAGCCTCCGAGTTCCTCGCTTGCTACCGACTCCGTTGTTTCTCTACTCTCGCGGCCAACAACTATGACCAATTCCCCGCGCAACAAACTTTTCATCATGATGGTGCTCCAGTTCTTCATCTGGGGCGCGTGGCTGCCGCTCATCTTTGGTTATCTGCCCAGCCTCGGATTCACCCCCGGCGAGCAGGCATGGATTCTCAACGCATTCCCCATTGCCGCCATCGTGGGGATGTTCTTCAGCAACCAATTCGCAGATCGCAGTTTCGCGGCGGAACGATTTCTCGCGTTCAGCCATCTCGTCGGAGGACTGGCGATGCTCGGTCTGGCATTCACAAAAAGTTTCTGGCCGTTCTTCGGCCTGATGATGATTCACTGCCTGCTCTACGTGCCGACTATTTCCATCACCAACTCCATCGCCTTTGCCAGCATGAAGGACGCGCAAAAAGAATTCGGCATTGTGCGCATGGGCGGAACGATTGGTTGGATTCTCGCCGCGTGGCCATTCACGTTCATCCTCGTGGACTGGGATAAGGTTCACGCCGCCAATGCAACAGGCTTCACTTCATGGCTCGGCGCGGTTTTGGGTTCGGGATTGACTGGAGACGCGCTCAAATCGGCGACCAAGTGGACGTTCGTAGTCGCAGGCATTGCGTCGCTGGTATTGGCCGCGTTCAGCTTGTTGCTGCCGCACACGCCGCCGAAGAAAAAAACCGGCGGCGCAGGCGAAAGCCTCGCATGGTTGGAAGCCATGAAGCTCCTCAAACACCCATTCGTGCTCGTGCTGTGGGTGGTCACTCTTGCGGATTCCTTCGTCCACAATTGCTACTTCAACTGGACGGGTTCGTTCCTCGGCGCGGCGGTGAAAGATGGTGGCGTTGGTATCCCCGGCAACTGGATCATGCCTGTGATGAGCGTCGGCCAGATCGCTGAAATCCTTACCATGTTCATCCTCGGCGCGACATTGAAGAAACTCGGTTGGCGCACCACGATGATCGTCGGAATTCTCGGACATGCGGCGCGCTTCGCCGTCTATGCGTTCCTACCTGAACATAAGGAAGTCATCATACTCGTGCAGGTTCTCCACGGCATCTGTTACGCATTCTTCTTTGCCACGGTTTACATCTTTGTGGATGCGTATTTCCCGAAGGATGCCCGTGCGAGCGCACAGGGATTGTTCAACGTGATGATTCTTGGCGTGGGTGCGTTGCTGGCAAACTCCATCTGCCCGTGGTTGATGCAGGAAAAGTTCACCGACGCAGCGACCAAGGCGATCAATTTCAAGGGGTTGTTTCTCGTGCCGATGTTCGTGGCGACGGCGGCATCGGTCGCACTTGCACTCTTCTTCCATCCGCCCAAATCAGCCGAAGCCTCTGGCGGAACTGGGGCGACACCGCACTGAACTCACGCGATCAACCGCACGGTGATCTCCTTGCTCACCAGAGCGGCGAGAAGTTGCGAGACGTTGCGCCGATGCCCGGGCAATTGAAGATCGGGAGCGATTTCGTTCAATGGCTGCAAGACGAATCGCCGCTCATGCGCGCGCGGATGCGGGAGTATCAATTCACAGCGAGCCGACGTTTCATTGCCGAACGTGATCATGTCTAAGTCCAGACGACGCGGCTCGTTGAGAACTTTCTTGGGGCGACGACCGAACTCTTTCTCCATCGCCAACAGCTTCGACAGAAGTGTGGAAGAAGTTTCACCGGGCTGAACCGTCAATCCCACAACAGCGTTCACGAACGTCGGTGAACCCGGCGGGCAATCCACGGGCGTGGTTTGCCACAGTGACGAACGCTTGAGGGGTTTGAGGGAAAGTGTTTCCAACTGATCCATCACCCGGCGCAGGATGCTGGGCGAATCCCCGACGTTTGAGCCGAGAGCGATGTAGGCGATTTTAGTGTTCATGCAAATCTTTCGCCCACAAGTTCGGACGGCAATTTGATTGCGAACATCCTACGTCAAAACGATTCCGATGCGAAGGATTCTTTGCCGGCGTACGGTGAATTGGTTTCGGCGATCCCATTGCGCGGGGGCGCGGCATTTATGCTGTTTCAATGCCCGAAGGTAGCGAGACTCTGGATTATTTCGAGCGTTCTGTTATGCGGATGGTGAAGCGGCATAAATGCCGCGCCCCTGCCGCTTTGAGCCGAGCATTGATTACGTCGTCACCAATCCTGCCATTGCCGGACGCTTTTTGCCTTCGAGAAATTCCGGCAAGCCGGTGCTTGCACACGGCCAACACTCACGCTCACCACGCAGATGAAAAGCGTCGGCGAAGCCATGACCATCGGCCAGCACGTTCAAGGAAAGCCTGCAAAATGCCTGCGCTCGCTCTCGGAGCGTGGCTGTGGCAAAGCCCAGCCGCAGCAGGTCCAAACTCACGGCGCGTTAAAATAATTTCCTCGCCTCACCGCCATTCCCGCGCTGCGACTGGTACTGGGGACGCAGGCGCGCTCCGTCCGAAAGTTCCGTCCGGAGCGAAATCTTTGTAGCCAACCATGTGGCAGGCGTGGCGGCAGTTTCAGCGATGGGCGTTTCGTCTTCGCTAAAAAGCCAAATCAGCCCGGCAGCAATGGCTCCGCCAATGAGAATCGGCGCGGCAAACGGCGCAATGAGTGGTAGCAACGCCGGGGCAGCCGCCAAGGCAGGAAAAACGTCTTTGGTATTCATGGTGTTTTTATTTTGCGGGTGCGATCGGTGTGCTTCGTATCGGCTACTTTGCGGGCGATGATTTCAGCGCGGGCATCGCGCTTGGCTTGAAGAATCTTGGCTTCTTCTTCCGGGGTTGTGTCGCGTTGCCACATTCCAGCGGCCAGGCGTTCAAAGTCGCGGGGAGTGCGGGAAATTTTTCGCCCTGCTTGTTTCTTGGCTTTCATTCTTCGGTTTGTCCCCGGACGTGCAACAGGAATTGAATCGGCGTCACGATGCGGATTCCAAACGGTTTTTCTAAGTCCAGCAAGTCGCGGTCATTTGAGACGATGAACTTTGCGCCAGCGGCCAGCGCGCAAGCAAGATAGCGGTCGTCTTTCAAGTCGCGGCTTCGTTGCTTGCCCAAAGTCGCGGGGCTTACAAAGAACGCGATGCGAACCAGTTCGTTCAAGACAGGGCACGGGTCAGTCTTTGGCTTCTTTTCGGTTAAGACTTCGGGAACGCGTTTTTCGTATTCATCCCAAATATCCCCTGTGACGCAAAGCGTTACTTGCCTGCCCGAAACAAGACTAAGACAGGCGCGCGGGTTTCCACCCCAGCCGATTGCCGAAATCAGAATGTTGCAGTCAAAGACAGCGAGAATCATTTGCCCGCCTTCGCTTCCGCAGCCCGCGATTTGCGAACGGCGCGGACAATCTCTTGCTCGATTTCAGGCGTGCTTGGGTCTTGCGGCAGTGCGGCCATGATTTCATCGAACCGCTTGACGCTTTCCCGCATTTCCTCTTTAGCCAAGGCGCGAAGCCCGGCTTGCACTACGTTGCTTGCGTTGCCGTAAAGTCCACCCTTCACTTTTTGCTCAACGAACGCATCCAGTGCGGGTGGTAATGAGATATTTCGTGTTTTCGTAGCCATGCTAAAATGTGCGTCACCCGCCAATCTTTGTCAATGATTGCCAGTTTTCAAAACAGCCACGGGCGACTTCTCCGGGAATGGATTCCACGAAATCACGCCGTCCGTTTCCCGCAGATGTTCGCGGAAGCGGCCTTGCGGGGAAATCGCCGCAAACGCCGTGGAAGGTGAAAGCCCGTGAACGTCGCAAAGCTCGCGGATGACTTCGCCACGCGGCACCATCCGCGTGCCTTGCAGGAACACAGAGCCAAGCGCGGTCTTCGTCACGGTGCGATTGCCCCGGTTCACGCCGTTGCGCTTCGCCACGGCCTTGCCGGACACTTCGGTTGCGGTTTCCACACTCGCGGCGTCTCCCGGCATGATGGCGAGAAATTTTTCCGCTTCGTCCGGGCGCACAATCTCGCGGTAGTGCGTGAAAAGCATTTGCGGAGAATTGCCCATGACAAGCGCAGTCTCGTTTTCGTTGCGATGCTTCGCTAGGTGATAACTCGCGAACGAATGGCGCATGGCATCGTGCGGCCAGCCGTCAAAGAGTTTCGCCAGACGGCGCACGCGGTTGAACTTGGCCGGAATGTTTTGCGCGGGCAATTCACTTTCCGACGTGCGCGCCACGTCCAGCCATGCGCGAAGTTGCGGAGACAACGGCACAAGGCGACGGCGGCGGGTCTTGGACTTCGCGCCGGGGATTTCAATGAAGTCCGGTCCGATGTTCACCCATTCTAGGCGGCGCGCTTCTTCCGGGCGGATTCCAGCGAACAAGCACAGGACAATCGTTGCCAGCAAGGAAGGCTCTGCCGTGCGGTAGGTTTGAACCAGAGCAGCGCATTGCGGCACAGTGAGGATTCCGGGCGGCTTGTCTTCCAGGCGTGGCTTGTCCACGGCTTCGGCCACATTCTCGCGGCAGTAGCGATTCCGCACCGCGAAGCCGAAAAGCGTTTGAACGTCGCACAGATAACCGCGCGCCGTTCGCGGATCCCAGCCGTTGCAGGAAATAAACTCTCGAATTTTCGCAGGGGTGATTTCCGCAATCGGTTTTTCGCGGCGTCCGGTCAAAAATCGGCCAACAGAAGCCCGCAGCCTTCCGATATATCGCGGGCGACAGCCAGCCGCTTGTTTGGCGTTCAAAAAATCCCGCGCGACAATTTCCAGCGCGACGGCAGGCGGTTCTTTGCCATGCTTGGCGATGAAATCCACGGCAGCGCGGAGCATCCAGCCCAAGCGACGAAGCCTTTCCGTTTCGAGAAAGATTTCCGCACGCTCGCGCGGCGTCCAAGTGTAATTCCAGTGGATTCCAAACTCGCGCACGTCTTCCTTGCGAGATTTGAAAAATTCGTCGGCTTCCGTTTCTGTGCGGAAGAATTTTCGCCGTTGGCTTCCGTTGTCCTGGTAAGTCACGCGGAAACGGCCTTTGGGAAACGGCCTTTGGAGTGGTCGAAGGTTTTTTTCATGGTGGTGAGGGGGTTGAAGTGCTGAAAGGTGCTGATTCAAGCAGTTGAAGCAGCGTAAAAGCACACCGAAGCCCCCGATTAAAAGGGCTTCCGCGAACTTCACTCCAAAAAAAATGGTCGGAGCGACAGGATTCGAACCTGCGACGTCTTGGCCCCAAACCAAGCGCTCTACCAGGCTGAGCTACGCTCCGTTGCAGGACTGCATGATTACAGAAATCAATCCGACCGCAAGCTTTCATCCCGGTGATTTTCAAGCGCGATCAGTTTTTAAGTTGCACAACTCTGCGCGAAGCCGCTTTCTATGCGCCGTGTCGAAGTTCAAGTCGTTCTTAAAATACTGGCTGCCTGTCGTCCTTTGGGCGGCTCTTATCTTTTCGGCGTCGGGTGACAAAAAGTCCGTGCAACATTCCTCCCGTATCATCGAACCATTCGTGCGCTGGTTGATTCCAGATATTTCAGACGAAGCAGTGCATACGACTGTATTGGTTGTCCGCAAGTGCGCGCATGTGACGGAGTTCGCGATTTTCACAATGCTCCTTATGCGTGCGGCACGGGAAACAGTCTGGAAACAATCTGAATCTGTGGGGTGGAGTTGGAAGGCGGCTTTGTTCGCTATCGTAGGTTCGGTGTTATTCGCCATCAGCGACGAGATTCACCAGAGCTTCGTTCCGGGTCGTCAGGGCGCGGCGATGGATGTTGTCATTGATGCCGCAGGAGCCGTGAGCGGATTAATTTGCGTCCGGCTGGTCGGACAAAGTCAGAAAATCAGTGAACGGCACCGGAAAGAATCTTCACGTGGATAAATGTTCGTCTTGACGAATGGCAAACAACTCGCTTCCTTGACAGTGTTACTGACAAACATTCAGGGACAGGAGGCCAGTGTAGCTCAGTGGTAGAGCAACGGTTTTGTAAACCGTCGGTCGTCGGTTCAATCCCGACCACTGGCTCCATTTTCTTGCCAGCTTCAACCGCCGATCAACTTAACCGTTGCTCCTCACTGTTACGGCATCGGAGCGTTGATTGCCTCGCGTAGCTCTTTCTGCTTTTCCGCTTTGGCCTTTTCCAACTCGCGGGCGAGATGCTTGTCGAAAATCGCGTTGGCTATCGCCGACACGTTGATCCCTAGCTTCTTTGCCCACTCCATCCGAGCCGCATTGCTCTCAGTTGCGTAGATAGCAACCGTTTTTCCGTTGCGTTCTCTCATAGCTCTCCTTTGGTTGCGGCAATAGACTTCTAGGCCACCTTTCAACAATCTGCAAGAATTTTCAAC